>CAZGUI010000096.1:0-8184 GCA_964528875.1 uncultured Bacteroides sp.
AACCGGCGACCTACTCATTACGAATGAGTTGCTCTACCAACTGAGCCATATCGGCCTTTATTTTTATTGTTTGCAAAGTTATTGTTTTTGTTTTATCCGTGAAACGAAAACTTCTTTTTTAATAGTATTTTAGCATACTACATATAAATAAGGTATAGACTACTTAAAAGTAACATAATTTCAATAAATAATCAGATGCATTTAGTTATCTTTATAGAGTATCTTTCAACGCATTTTTTAAGATTTAGTTTAAACGAATTAAATCTCATCTAAAAAAAGAACATACAAACACTAACGATTATTCAAGAAAACAGCATTTATGGAATCATTCGATGAAAAAACAAACTTTGAGGAAAAACAACCCCAAAGAGGATTAAAACGTTTCTCTAAAACAGTAAAAATAGTAATGATAGGAGTCTTAAGTCTTTTGTTGCTAATACCAATGATCATGATTCAAGACCTTATTAGAGAACGTGGATGGACACAAGAAGAAGCAATAAAAGAGGTCAGTGATAAATGGAGTAGGGAACAAATTATTACCGGACCTTATTTAAACTTTCAGTATCCTGTAGTTGTAGAGGAAAATGGAAAACAAAAAACCATAATTAGGAACTTGGTTTTGTTGCCTGATGAACTTATTATAGATGGAGAGTTGAAAACGGAAGTTCTTAAAAGAGGTATTTATGAGGTCAATGTTTATCAGTCTGAACTTTTAATTAAAGGCTCTTTTAGTTCTAATGAGTTGTTGAAAAATAAGATTGATATTAATCAGCTACAATCTGAGTCTGCAGCTATTTGTTTTAATTTGTCTGATATGCGTGGTATAAGTAAGCAAATTGAAATTCAGTTGGGTGATTCAATCTACTCTTTTGAGCCAGGTATGGATGGTAAAGGTATTAAAGATGTAGGAGTGCATACCATGGCCAATCTTTCTACGCTGAAAACCAATGAGGTAATTCCTTATGAAATGAAACTGAATCTAAAAGGTTCAGAATCTATCTTCTTTGTTCCTTTAGGAAAAACCAGTCATGTTACACTTAAAGCGGATTGGAATAGTCCTAGTTTTTCCGGTAATTTCTTACCCATAAACCGTGAAGTAACCGAAACTGATTTTACAGCAGAATGGCAAGTTCTTAACCTCAATCGAAATTACTCTCAGGTACTAAGTCATAATAATCAAATAAATCTTAGTGATATTAACGATTCAAGTTTTGGAGTAAATCTTAAGATTCCTGTGGAACAGTATCAGCAAACCATGAGATCAGCTAAATACGCTATTCTTATCATATTGTTAACTTTTGGCGTTATTTTCTTCACAGAGATTGTAGAGAAATCACGTATTCACGCTTTACAATATTTATTGGTTGGCTTGGCCCTCTGTCTGTTTTATAGCTTGCTGTTGTCCTTTGCTGAGCATTTAGGTTTTAACTTAGCTTATTTAGTGTCCTCCGTGTTGACTGTAGCTTTAGTTTGTGGTTATATGGTTGGGATTATAAAGAAAAAGAAACCAGCCTTTATTATGGCGGGATTATTAGGTGTTCTATACCTCTACATTTTCACCTTAATA
Organism: uncultured Bacteroides sp.; assembly: GCA_964528875.1. Taxonomy (GTDB): domain Bacteria; phylum Bacteroidota; class Bacteroidia; order Bacteroidales; family Bacteroidaceae; genus Bacteroides_E. Next base: position 1,568 of record CAZGUI010000096.1, read on the forward strand.
CAATTGGAAACTTATGCTTTATTAGTAGGTAGTTTAGGCTTGTTTGTAATTCTAGCTGTAGTAATGTATTTCTCTAAAAAAATAGATTGGTTTAATGAGTAGATAAACCTTTAAATACCCTTGAAAAGGGATATGAATACCTGTACTTGAAATGTTTTAAGTACAGGTGTTTTTTTGTTTTAAACAAAACACCGTTTCCTTTCTCTGCACAGATATTAAAAAATAATGATTAAATTTGCACCTTATATTATTATTAATGAGTTCTTTGGATATAAAGAATGTATAAAGAAACCAGATGGGGAGAATTTTAGCCATAGACTATGGTAAGAAAAGAGTGGGGATAGCTGTTACAGATTCATTGCAAATTATAGCAAATGGGTTAACTACAGTCTACTCACATGAGTTACATGCGTTTCTAAAAGACTACTTTGAAAAGGAGTCAGTTGAACGTGTTATTATTGGCTTACCTAAACAGATGGATAATAATCCTTCGGAGAACATGAAATACATAGAACCCTTTGTGCGTTCGTTTGAAAAGAAATACCCTCATATTCCAATTGAATATGTGGACGAACGGTTTACTTCGGTTCTGGCTCACCGAGCTATGTTGGATGGAGGACTCAAAAAAAAAGATAGACAAAACAAGGCTTTGGTTGATGAAATTAGTGCAACCATTATCTTACAGTCTTATTTGGAAAGCAAACGTTTATAATTAATTATATAATATGATTTTACCTATCTATTTATACGGACAACCTGTTTTAAGAGAGGTTGCTAAAGATATAACTCCTGATTACCCTAATTTAAAAGAGTTAATTCAGAATATGTATGAAACCATGGATAATGCTAATGGCATTGGATTGGCCGGTCCACAAATAGGATTACCTATTCGTGTTGTAGTAACAGACCTAGATGTGTTATCCGAAGATTTACCCGAGTATGAAGGTTTTAGAAAAACATTCATCAATGCACATATAATAGAGCGAAGTGGGGAAGAAGAGAATATGGAAGAGGGGTGTTTAAGTCTTCCGGGTATCTCTGAAACTGTTCCTCGTCAGAATAAGATAATTATTCGTTATCAGGATGAAGACTTTAACGAGTACACAGAAGAAATCGAGGGATATTTAGCTCGTTTACTTCAACACGAATTCGATCATCTGGATGGCAAGATGTTCATCGATCATATTTCACCTTTTAGAAAGCAAATGGTTCGCAAAAAGTTGAATAATATGGTGAATGGTAAAGTGAGCTGTTCCTATCGTTTTAAGTCAGTGAAATAAGATTCACTCACTGGTGCGAAAAACTCCCCATCTGATGAATAACAAGATAGAAAAATACCAATTGCTTATAAAGCAAGCTGAATTATTATTAGCTGATGAATCCGACTTAATAGCCAATTTAGCTAATGTTTCGGCTCTATTGAAAGATACATTTCATTTTTTTTGGGTAGGCTTTTATCTAGTGAAAAATAATGAGTTAGTACTAGGTCCTTTTCAAGGGCCTATTGCTTGTACACGTATCCAAAAAGGAAAGGGTGTTTGTGGGATTGCTTGGCTAAAACAAGACTCTATTATCGTTCCTGATGTTTCTAAATTTGAAGGACACATTGCCTGTAGTCCTTTCTCCAAATCTGAAATCGTAATTCCTCTGTTTCACAAGAATGAGGTTGTAGGAGTTTTGGATATTGACAGTGATCTTCTGAATACTTTTGATAAAATCGATCAATGTTATTTGGAGCAGCTGGTATCATCTCTTTTTAATTGACAGATTTTCTCTTTTTTAAGCTTTTTGAAACTGAATCATCATCCAACGATTTTTTATTTGATGACTAACCTCCACTAATCCACATTGACTAGCTTTATCTCTTAATAAATCAGCATCTTCTTCATAAAAACCACTTATCATTAATGTGGCATTGTGCTTCATTGCAGCACTATATTGGGGCATATCTTCTAGTAGAATATTCCGATTGATGTTTGCAAAAACAACATCAAATGTTTGAACAAATGCATCTAGAGAGTCGGCATTGCCTAGCATTACTTCGATGTTGGTTAATTCGTTGAGTGAAATATTCTCCTTTGCATTTCTTATGCACCAGGAATCCACATCAATAGCTGTAATTTGTTTAGCTCCTTTCATCTTGGCTAAAATGGCAAGTATTCCTGTTCCACTTCCCATATCCAGAACCATTTTGTCCGAAAAATCCAGCTTTAATATGTTTTCTATCATTAAGCTGGTGGTTTCATGATGCCCTGTACCAAATGACATCTGTGGATTGATAATGATGTTATATTTTTTTTGTGGAATATCTTTGTGAAAGGTACTGTGAATTATGCATTGGTTTCCAATAACTAAGGGTTGAAAATAGTTCTTTTCCCACTCCTCATTCCAGTTTTTATTTTCTAATTCTTTAAAAGAATAGGTAACAGAAACCTCTTCAGGAAAAGGTAGGTTTGCTATGCATTGATCTAATTCTTCTTTATTGTATGAGGTCGTGGGGAGGTATGCTAATAATTTTTTTTCCTCTTCGGCAAAACTATCAAAACCAATATCTGCTAAAAATGCAATTAAAATATCTTGAAAACCGGTGTCATTAGAGTGAGTCTTAAATTCAAATTCTAAATAGTTGTTCATGTTGTAATATTTTTTGTATCAGGTTTTTAGCTTAAAACAAAAGAACCCGATTTTTTGTTGTATCAGTTAAGTGAGGGTATCTACTTTGACCCTAATAATACAAAGATAAAGATAATAGGGAAATCCCTATTACAGTATGGGGGAAATCTTTTACTATAGCTAAACACATTAATTATATTTGCATTGAGAGAATGTATAATTAAAATAAAACAAGAAAGATGAAAAAGAAATTAGCTTTGATATTAAGTACCTTCTGCCTTTCTATAACTGTTATGGCACAAGGTTATGTGGATGACCTCTACTATCTTTCTTCTGACAAAAAAGATAAAAACGAAAAACCTGCTGAAAAGAAAGTCAAAACAGAGGTTACTAATGTTTATTTAGCGCCCGGATCAACTGTTGAGGTTAGAGAAAAGGTGAAGAAACCAAGTCAACGAGAAGTTGATGAATATAATCGCCGTTATTCAAACTCATCAAATTCTTCTTCTGCATATGATGAAGATGAATACGATGAAGATGACTATAATTATGACGACAGAGGAGAATGGGTTGGTGGTTTCCAAGGCTCACAAGATGATTATGAATATGCAGAACGTATTATTCGTTTTAAAAATCCTCGTTATGCTGTAAGCATTAGTAGTCCTTATTACTGGGATATTGTTTATGGATTAAATTCTTGGGATTGGAATGTCTACACTGATGGTTTATATGCTTATGCATTTCCAACCTTTTCAAACCGTTTATGGTGGAACTGGCGATTTGGTGGTTCTTTTGGTATGAGTTGGAGCTGGGGCCCTTATTATTCCAGTTGGCATAATCCATATTGGGGTGGATACTACGGACATTATTATCATCGTCCTTATTATTGGGATTATCATCGTCCTCATTACTGGGGCTATAGCAGACCTTATTACAATCGCTCCTATACTAATAGGAGATATTATGGATCGTATGGTAGCGATTATATAGGTTATGGAGGTGGTCGCAGGAATATAGGAACGACTACTAGAAGAAGCGCCGGTAATTACACAGGAACAAGTACACGTAGAGTGGTGGGTAATCGTACCGATGGAACATATAATTCCAGAAGAACATCTGGAACTAACGTTAATGGTAATACAAGTTCTCGTAGAGTAGTAGGTACTCGTGCGGATGGTACAAGTACACGTAGAGTAGTAGGAACTCGTACAACTGATAATACAACAACCAGACGTTTAGAGAGCACTTCTCGCAGAAGCAGTGGAAACACCACAGGTACTGTAAATAGAGCCCCTTCAACAACACAGGGAACTCAAGGTACAAGTAGGCGTTTGGAAAGTACTTCACGCAGAAGCAGTGGAATAAGTACAGGTACATCTACTCGTACTCCTTCTTCAACTGTACGTAGTAGTGAAGGAAGTTCTAGAAGAACAACCACTTATACACGTCCAAGTAGTACACGTAGAACCGAATCAACTGTGCGTTCAGGATCAAGTACTACTCCTCGTTCAACCGTTACTCCACACAGTACAACTAGACGTAGTACAACAGTATCACCTTCTACAACCAGAAGATCGTCTTCTCCATCATATACACCTTCTTCTACAACTAGAAGATCGTCTACTCCATCTTACTCACCTTCTTCAAGTAGCAGAAGTTCCTCTCCGTCTTATTCTCCTTCTAGTGGTGGGTCTTCAAGATCTAGTGGTAGTTCGGGTGGTGCATCCAGATCAGGAGGTACATCTCGTAGAGGTAGATAATAAGATATAGAAAAAAGATTGAGATGAGATAAGTCTGATTCATTTATTCTAAAAATAAAGCAATGAAAAAATATTATATAACAATGGTTTTGAGCTTACTTTTCTTTGGTACGATAAGTGCTCAGACATTATACGACGGCATTGAGTTTTCAAATAAAAACCTAAGTGGTACAGCTCGCTTCGTGGGAATGGGTGGTGCTATGGGGGCATTGGGTGGAGATATATCTACCATTGGTAGTAATCCTGCCGGTATAGGTATATATAGAAGTAACGATGTAATGACCTCTTTTAGTTTTACCAGTCACGAAATAGAGACTACTTATGGAGGAAATAAGTTTACTAATAAACGAAACAGAGGAGGTTTTGATAATTTTGGTTTTGTTTTTTCCTCTAAGGTTGGAAACGGTGCATTACGCTTTTTGAATTTTGGCTTTAATTACAATCGGGCTAAAACTTTTTACCGAACTCGTGAGATGAGTGGAGTTATGGGTGGGTCACAAATCAACCAAATGACTACTCAAGCAAATGATATGCTTGATAAGTATTATGTACCTAAAGAACCTATAAGAGATATCGAGTGGTTTGCAGGTAATTATGATGGAAACGTATTTCTTGCTCCAGAAATTGGATGGATCAGTGGAATTGGATATGAAGGATATTTATATCATCTTATTGGAGAAAAATATGATCAATTGTGGTCTGGTTCACCTATGGGTATATTTTATTCTAAAGAATGGGGAGGAATTGATCAATACGATTTTAATGTTTCTATGAATTTTGTTGATCGTGTATATTTGGGAGTAAGTATAGGTGCTTATGATTTAAGTTATAGAAAGTATTCGTTATATGCAGAGGAGTCATATATTGATAACAAGACTAGTGAGTATTATTATGATTTAGAAAGTAATAAATGGATTGATGGAGCAGGAGTGGATTTCAAACTTGGAGTTATTGTTCGCCCTTTTGAAAATTCCCCTTTTCGTTTTGGACTTGCTTTCCATTCCCCAACTTATTATAAGTTAACATTAGGAACACAAGCCTCAATGCACTCTGAGGTAGGTGAAACAAACCCCTATTGGGTAAATACTGCGGATTTCGGCGTAGGAAGAATGGAGTCAGACTTTAAATTACAAACACCCTGGAAAGTAAATGTAAGTTTAGGTCACACCATTGGTTCACAGTTGGCTTTAGGAGCCGAATACGAATATCAAAATAATTCTAGCATTAAGTTTAAATATCCTGATGGTGTTTCTATGGATAATGCTAATGGACTAGTATCAGATTATGCTAAAGGAGTACATACTCTTCGTTTAGGTGCTGAGTACAATATAATACCTCAGTTTGCTTTTAGAGTGGGGTATAACTTTAGTACGGCTAGCTTGAAAAAGGAAGCATTTAAAGATTTAGCCATCAATAGTATTGAAACAGATACAGATTATGCTAATTCAGAATCGTTGAATCGCTTCACTGTAGGTATGGGATATAGAGGTCGTTCCTTTTATGCCGACTTAGGATATCAATTCAATCATTATAAAGAAAAATTCTATGCCTTTGATAATAAATATTTAGATTCTGCAGAATCTACCAATTCAAGAAGTCACGTAGTTATGACTTTAGGCTTTAGATTTTAACGAGATAGTTATTATTGCCGATAATATCTATAATAACTTTTTGTGTGTAAAGAAAAACCCCATCGCCTTTTCGGCGATGGGGTTTTTTGAGTTTTGAAGGGACGCATTAGACGTCGCAAAACAAGGGTGTTTGCCGGTCTAGGACTGAAGCCCCTTCGGTCTAGGACTGAACACCCCTCGGTCTAGGACCGACCGACCTTGGGTCTTAGCCCCCTCTTTTTTCTTTCTCTAAAAAGGTCTTAATATTCCGTTTTATTTTCCGTTTCCATCCATTGTTTAAAAGCTTCAATAGCCTCGTCACGAAGAAACTTTTCAGAAGGAAGCTGACGATTCTCAGGATCTAGTTTCAGTTCATCGTAAATGAATGAATCATCAAAACCTATCACTTTGGCATCTTCTTGTGTGTTACCGTAATAGAGTTTGTCCAAGCGTGCCCAATAAATAGCACCTAAACACATAGGACAGGGTTCACACGAACTATAGATTTCACATCCCGATAAATCAAAAGTTTTTAACTTTCTTGTGGCCTCACGAATAGCACTTACTTCAGCATGAGCCGTTGGGTCGCACGAGTCGGTTACACGGTTTACTCCTGTAGCAATAATCTCACCCT
>CAZGUI010000097.1:0-7989 GCA_964528875.1 uncultured Bacteroides sp.
ATGTTTGAGCTTCCCTAAATAGGGTTGACCGTTTTGATTAATAATTCTACTTGTAAAAACGGTAAGCCATTCATTACCCACTGTTTTTTCTTCAATGGCTCTATTTAAGATTTGAATGCCATTTTTCAGAACCTGCACCTCTTTCTCCTTTTGTGCTAAGCGTTTTTCGTTAATGGCATACCCTTTAAGCAAATAATCTTTTAAAACACGATTTGCCCATATTCTAAATTGTGTTGCTTGTACGGATTTCACTCTGTATCCAACAGATATAACAACATCGAGATTATAATATTTTACATCTTTTGATTGGACTTTTCCTTTAATAGCACCATGCTGAGTGGTGTGTGCAAATTTTGCGCATACCACTTATTTTCACACACTACCTAATAACTCATCAACAAAAGCTCATTGTTTCAGCTAACCAATGAGTTTTTTCATGGAAATTAAAAAATGCAAAACAACAAATTGAATGGTGATATATGAATGATTAACCCCCTACTTTAGCCCCCATAAGTTCCGTAAGAGAAACGGTAAATGGTTTAGCAGACTGACGATTAGTTTCATAGTTTTCCAACTTTTTAAAATCCCACGCAACACCTTGAAACTCTATTTCATCGGCTTTCTCTATTTCATAAACCAAGTAATAATTATCGTAATCATCTTCTCTTTCAGCTTGGGGATATCTTTTCTTTTCAAGATTCAACCTTGAATACACTTTTGGTCCTTTATTCTTAACAATACGCCATAAATCTCCACTTGATTTATCGCCTTTAGTATGTAGCAACAAGTATTTAGCCGAAATAACTTCAAGATCTAAAGATAGGGACCCATGCCTTGAACCCGTTCTAAAATTATACTTCTTCTCTTTTTCTATCCATTTGTAATGATTTGCATCTTTATAAAACCCTACTAACACATATGTTTCATCAGGAATCAATTTTTCTTCATTCAGGTATTCGGGTAAAGCCTCATGTAACAACTCAGCCAAACCACTTTTAGTAATTTGATGTGTTTTAATAGCAATGTTTTCACGTTGTGAAGCTCTATCAACTAAGTGGTTTACAACCTCATCAATAAATTCAGACAGCTTTTCGACATGGCTCATCTCACTATTAGGATTCAACGCAAAAGCACCCAAACCAGGTATTATTTCATGAAATCCTTTAAAGCGAGCCTCAGTATTTCCAGGATACAATATATAAGCTCCACCAGTTCTTCTGATAGCATCTTTGTATGCATGCATCTTTAACAAATCTGCATTTTTGTATCTACCTGCACGCTCTTGTTTTTTTTGTTCATCTAAAACTTCTTTCTCTTCCTCTTCAGTAAGGCGATGACTACTATCATTTGTTTTTATAAAGAAGTTATTCACCTTATACTTAGCATCAAAATGAATATGGACAATAAGCTCTTGCTCTTCAGCTTTAGTTTCAATCAACTCCTTGGGCCATACTGTAAATGTGTAGTCTGGGCGCATAGCAGTAGTCCAACTACCCGCATCTGGATAGCTATCCTTATGTCCAGAGAAAGTTCTATTGAAAGAGAACTTAAAGTTCATTGCACGATTTTTTATTACCTTACTACCCTTCAGTGCTGTATGAGAACCCGATTTAATAATCAGATTTATCCCGTTTTCAGTTGTATCAAATAAATGAGAATAAGGTTCATCATTATGAGATAATTTATTCAAATTAAACTTCTCTTTAAACAGATCATACAGCACAAAAAACAACCAATACTCATAAAGCGTAGCAATATCTCTCTTTCCAGCATTGTAAACATCTTCGCCACCCTTCCAAGTAAGCTTAGATGCCAAATCGAACATCAACCAAGAACGCAATATTTCTCTATAGCCACCTTTGCGCTGCAATGTGGGTGAGTTCAGTTTCAATGTAGTAGGCCGCGATATATCCTTAAAGAAAGAGTGACTCAGGTAGTTTTCCAATTTTTCAGCAATATTATTTGCCTCTTTCTGATCTTTCGAATTTTCAGCAAAAGCATCACTGCATCTCTCACAAAACTGCAAATATACTTGCAGGGCATGTTTTATAAATCGGTTTTCAGCATTATCAAGCGATGGCTCTTGTTTGTAGTTATTTATTTTTGTGGGAATACTGCTCAATCGCGCGCTTAGTTTATGTGTTTTAGGTACAAGCATTCGATTCTCACCCCTCAACACCTCTCTCACATTTCTGTTGGTAAACTTCTTAAAGCTTCTTATATCAGCCATCTCTTCTCTATTTACCCAAGTAGTTTTTGGTGAGTTGATTATGCGCAACAACGACTCCTCAAACTCAGCTTTATTGATAACAGATTTCACAAAACTAAATTTCTGATAAAGCACATCTCTATGCGCTTCATCATAGTTTGGCTCGAAGTATTGATTTATTGGTGAGTTAGACTGCATCAAGAGCTCGGTACACTTATCAGTTATCTCTTCAAGCATCAAACGATAGTGCTCTCTATAACTTTTATCATAATCATTATCGGCATCAAACTTTGTAGCCAACACCTCTAAATGATACTTCAATTCCTCTTTGTCATCATTAACAATATCGAGTTCTAAAGTACCCACATAGTTACCAGGCTCTATATCTCCCCTACTCTCTTTTTTACTTTTAGAGGGCCTACACTCTTTGGTTGGTTTTAGTCGATAAGAACTATCAGAGAATTCATATTCATATCTATTCGACTCTAATATTTGGATAGGAGCTTCGCCAAACTCCTCAGCTTCTACAGTATCAATTTCATACACAAATGCATTGTCTCTTTTAGGATACAATGTAAAATTCAGACCTTGTTTAATTTCTACTGTTATGGAGTCGTGTTCTTTTCTCATTTCGTTTTTATGCCTCAGCGTAGCTGGTAAATCCGTTATCAATTACGTTTCGATACATTCGGGTTATTTTTTCAAGCGAAATAGGATACTTTATTTTAGCTTCAAGTTTATCAGATCTTTCAAATATTTTCTTCAATACTTCATGACTGGGTTCTTTTTCGTAATCGTAGCAAAAACTAGCCAATACAAACAGCACATCTACTAATTTGCTTCTACTCCCGTGAAGTTTGGGTAACAGCTTCTGCATAATAGCAATATCAATCTTTTCGTTTGTTCTACTTGAATAACTAATATCTATATCATCTAATTTTTTAAATAAAATCTGAATTTCAGATACCGAACGATATCCAAACTCTGCACCTATCTCTTGTAGCTTTCCAAAGAATTTTTTCAACTCTTCATTTAGTGTAGTAGCATCTTTTGTAGCCTCTTTACTTTTTGCAATAGTTAAAAAACTTTCTCCATACTTTGCCCCCTTACCTATATTTGTATCTTGTTCACATAGCATTTTCATATCGAGTAGATTATTATTAGCCTTAAAATAATCATTCAACTCTTCTGCACTAATTCTAAACTCAATCACATTGGCCCTATCCAACACTTTGGGGCTAAACATATAGGTAGTTTCATCAATATTTACAGTACCTATCACAAACAGATTATCAGGCCATTTATATTCCTTATCCACAAAAACACCATTTCCACCATCTAGAGGCGTATCACAACTATGAAGGTTCAGCCATTCATCAGATTCCATTACACTCAGGAAATCTGCAAAATAACGCTCCACATGGCTCAAGTTCATCTCATCAAGAATAAGAAAATAAGGTTTGTTTTCGTTTACCTTTTTATTGGCCTCAATTATCAATCTTAAAGCTCCATTTTCAGGTATAATGTATTTGTCAGTTTCCAATGCATTTACATACCCTAACAGAGGCTCTCTATTAATCCAATCAGCACCCACTGGCACTATACAATACTGCTCTTTGCTCTCGCATATCCATTGTGCAAAAGCTTGTGCCAATTTAGTTTTTCCTGAGCCAGAAAGGCCTGTCAATAGCACAAATGGTTTGGTTCCGAGAGAGGCTGCGAAGCGGGTGAGGAGTTGGCGAGAGTATATGAGGCCTGCGTTGTCGCATGCTGATTTGAAACTTGTAAGGTTGAAGTTCTCTGGCTTTAGCTCTAACGTATTAACATCTTGTTTATCTTCTTTTTCTGAAAGAAAATCATTTGGTATAAGCTTCTCTGTTGCAAAATACTTCTTGTCGCCAGCTCTTACATTATCTTTATTTGAAGATAAAAAACCAAACACCTCCAGGAAATACAAGAATTCATTAGCCATTCTATCACCTTTATCATCTGTATATGTTGATTGAGGTTTAGGCCAAACAGAATAGACACTTGGATCTTTTCTAAACTCTATAATATGCTGAGCAATAAAATCTAAATTGAATTTTTCTAAGTCATAAGAACATGGTATTACAATATTGGTTAAGTCATTTTCTGTAAGATATTGTTGATCTTCTTCAAAATTGAGATATAAATGTTCAAATAAGTCTTTAATTAATTTTAGAGGATAAATCTTAACATTTAGGTTATTCCATTTTTGAGTTTCCTCATAATTGTAAGCATTGTTTGGTAAAAAATACTTATCAATTCTATCCAGAATAAATTGATCATTTGAAATTAATCCATTTAAAAAATCTTCTCCTAACTTACTTACTTTAGCATGATTACCTTTTGTTTCTAACAATCCAATGTGATGCCAGTAATTTGCAGAGTTTTCTATAATATTTTTTTGAGGACTAGGATTACTTAGTTTAGTAAGTTTATCACTCTCACTTTCACTAATTCTATATTTGTTTATACACAACCTGTGAACTAATTCTTTAAAGTCTAGGTTAGAATTATTTTCTCCGCTTCCATTTATTAATAATGCATCTAAAACTACTTTTAAAGACTTCGGACTGTTCAAATGTGAGGCAATCCCTGTTGTAGCCCATTGCCAACCAAAAGTATCAAAAGGCAATTCTGGTGTTTTCATTTCATTTATATTTTCTGATTGTTTCTTCTCACTATATCTGTATTTTAGAAAGTGATTTAAAGATGCAGAATACATATTATTGCCTCTACTGTTTTTTTCTATAAACTCTTCATCATTTTTAATTATATCAATATTATTATCAAGTTCGGAAATTTCCCAATCTTCAATATTAGATAAATTAAACTTTTTAGCAATTGTATTTATAAAAGAGAAAGCACCTATATACCTTTTAATTGATAATTCTCTTAAGGATTCATTTCTCAAATAATTCTCAAACTTTTCTTTATGTCCCATATCTTATTTATTTTTATCTACTAAAGAGTAATGTACTAGACCACTAAGGTTATCTTCTTTCCAATCATTAGTTATTGCTTTTTTAATAGCATTTGCAAAAACCTCAGCAGCCATTGGAGGAAATGCATTACCTACTTGTGTACACTGTTGACCATGTGTTCCAAGAAACTCTATAGAATCTGGGAATGTTTGAATTCTTGCAGCTTCCCGCACAGTTAACTGTCTATTTAGCCATGGATGAATAGGGAATGCACTATGACCTGGAACAAGAGTATGACTAGGTTGATTTCTATCTAATCTAAAAAACACTTTACTGAAACTTTTTATAGGTTTTCCAGTTTTACTGTATTTTAGATGCTCTGGTAAATCATCAGGATTTACTTTATGGCCTTCTTTTATATATGAAAACCTCTCAACTACTGTCTCAGAATGATTCATAGGCCTGTGGTTTTTATACATTTTCTGGGATTTCTCTGTATCTAAACCTGTGATAACTTGATTTATACCCCTATAAGGATTTTCCCAATCTTCTGGTTTCTCATAAAATTTAGGCTTCGGCCATGGTATGATATTACCTGTTCTATTAGCCAAGAAAATAAATCTTTTCCTTTTTTGCGGCACACCATAATCAGCGGTGCTAATAACTCTATAATCGTAATTATTATATCCAATCTTATCAACCTGTTCAATAAATTTTTCTAGAAAAAAACCATCAGCTAAGCTCACCAAACCAGCAACATTTTCCATCATGAACCATTTTGGTTTGAACTCTTCAACATACTTTAGAAAAGTAAAGATTAAATCATTCCTAATATCCTCAAAAGGGTCGTGAGATTTAGATTTTATAAATCTTCTTTTACCAAACATAGAAAATCCTTGACATGGAGGACCACCAACTATTATATCAACCTCTTTATCTCCTACAATCTTTTTAGTTTTTTCAAAAATTATATCATCAGATAAATCTCCCTCTATAAAAGGTATGTCTTTATGATTATGTCTAAAGGTTTTAGCCACACCTTCATCAAAATCCGCACTTAATATATGCTCATATCCCGCTTGTTCAAAGCCTATTCCTATACCACCAGCACCAGAGAAAAGATCAATGAAACTCAATTTTTTATCCGAGGCGTCTGCTTTTCTCTTTTTAACTTCTTCATTTCTTCTTAAAAGAAGATGTTCTTCAGAACCAATATAATTATCATCTAAAATATGTTGTTTAATTTCTTTAGCTATATGAGCAGCCATTAAAGGAGGAACAGCATTTCCAACTAAAATGCACTGGTCTTTTCTTCCTCCAGTAAAAACATGAGAATCTGGGAAAGACTGAATTCTTGCAGCTTCTCTTGGAGTTAAACTTCTGTCTAAAGTAGGATGTACAGGAAATGCATTGTTACCAGGAACCATGGTGGGAGACAGCTCTTTTCTATGAAGTCTTACATATGTATTACCAAAGTTTTTACGCCTAATATCTTCGGGAAGTTCTTCTGGTGGAGGAAGTTTTCCACCTTCTGGTATCAATCTATATCTTCTTAACACAACTTCTCCATGATTAAGTGCAATATGATTAGATGTTCTTTCATCCTTGTCAACTAAATCTCCTATAGCTTCCTTTACATTCTTTCTAACTTTTAATCTTCCTATAGGTAGATTATTTGGCTCTGGATACTTAAACAGCTTATTCTTTTTTGTACCAACAATAATCACCCTTTCTCTCTTCTGTGGCACACCAAAATCTTTCGAATTTAAAATTCTCAGATAAACATCATATCCAATTTTAGCAAATCCATTTGCAACCATATCTAAGTATTTTCCTTTGAACATGGTTTTGATTCCTTTTACATTTTCAAAAACAAAACATGTTGGTTCTAAATCATCTACTAAACGAACATAAGATTCAAAAAGAATATTTCTTGGATCTGCAGAGCTCTTATCCCCCATTACAGAGAATCCTTGACAAGGGGGGCCTCCAATAATAACATCAGGTCTTACTCCATTAGTGCTTTCTAAAATATCATTTGAAGTAAGTGTGGTAATATCCTTACAAATAAAGGGAACATCTGGAAAGTTTAATACCATTGTTTTTTTACTTTCTTCCCAAATATCAGAAGCACCTATAATTTTAAACCCAGCTTCTTCAAACCCTATATCTAAGCCACCCCCTCCAGTAAATAAGCTATATACTTTTAATTTATTATTTTTGCTCATATTCTATTTACACTCCTCTTCAAAAAACTCTCTTATCTCAACTCCCAATGCAATAGCAAGCTTTTCAACAACAGTAATCGACACATTCCTCTCTCCTTTTTCAATACCTGGGAGATAGGTTCTGTCAATACCAGCTTCTAAAGCGAGTTTTTCTTGCGACCAGCCTTTTTTAAGTCTGAAAAACTTTATTTTATCGCCGAATTTTTGTTTTATATTCATGATGTCAAAAGTCGTGAAATGTAGACAGATGTACAACGGACAATAGTCTACTTTTGGAAGATTATTTACTGTAAGAAAAAGTATAATTCCTAAAGTGGTAAGGGTGTGATTTATGTAGGAAGAAAAAATAGATAAGTAATAGAAAAATAGAATCTTTTCTAAGAAGAAATAACAGATAAATAAAGCCACAATAAGCTTATTGAAACTTTAGATCTAAATGCAATAAAGAATATAGGGATAGTAAACAACTACAAGAAATAGATAGAAGACAAAAACAGTGTTAGCATCATATATTTACAACCTCATTACCTCCCTCACAATCGGCAAATCCGCTTCTGCCCAATCCAGTATGCCCAGTTCTTCTCTGTCCAGCAAAAGATAGCCA
>CAZGUI010000098.1:0-7690 GCA_964528875.1 uncultured Bacteroides sp.
ATTAAAAAAGCCTTGTATAACAAGGCTTTTAACAAAATTGGCGGAGAGCATGGGACTTAATTTTTAATATATTCCATTTGTCATATATTCCTTTTTCAAATAAAATATTAATTTTTCCTATAAAATTAGTTTGTTATTCGAAATTTTCATTTATGATTTATGTCTATAAATTATAAGGAGAAGAAATATGGATGATATCAATTTTAATGTGGCTACAATTTCAGATGTATGGGAAATTTATCAAGAATGTAGAAATCCTAAAATGAGAGAAAGTTCAATAAGAACTCGAAATGTAATATATATAAATCATATATTACCGTATTTTAAAGATGTAAAGTATAAAGATATAACGGTTACTGATATTGATCATTGGCATGGACTTATATTGAGAAAGAATTTAAGTGAGGTAAGACTTAGAGCCATACATATGTCTTTTTCGGCATTATTTAATTTTGTTGAAACAAGATACGAAGTTCTAGGAAATCCATGTCGAATTGCTGGAACTATTGGTAGCAAAAAAAGAATGAAAAAAATGCAAACTTGGAATTTAGAGGAATATCAAAGAGTAATAAGTCATGTTACAAACAAAACATATAAAATGGCAATCTCTTTGTTGTTTTGGACAGGGCTACGTAAAAATGAAATGTATGGTCTAACTTGGTCTGATTTGGATGAATCTGGTTGTTTGTTAGATATTAATAAGGCTTTTAAAAAAGAAACAAAGTCATGGTCTTTTACAGGACTAAAAAGTTCCTCTTCATACCGTACAATTGCAATACCAAAATTTCTAGTTGATGATTTGATAGAATATAAAAAATGGTGTGAAAAAAGCAAAGGCAAAATTAAAACGACGGATTTTATTATCCCCTGGTCAAAACAAAAATTAGAAGATGCTATGCGTGAAGGTGAACAAGGGGCTGGGGTTAAAAGGATTAGAGTACACGATTTAAGGCATAGTCATGCAACATTGTGCCTTAATAGTGGAATCAATATAGTAGCTGTTTCAGAACGATTAGGACATGAAAAAGTATCAACAACCGTAAATATCTACAATCATTCACAAAAACAGCATGAAGCCGAATTGATAACTTGGCTTGAATTACAAAATTCAAAAACAACGAAATTACGAGAAGCAATTTAGACACAAATTATTAAAAAGGTTAAAACAAGCATAAAAAATAAAAAAAGAAAATAATTAGAATTTTAATTCATTAATCTTGGATTATAAGTTGTTATATTTTTTGAGGGATTGGTAAAAACAATCCCTTTTTAATTTTAAGGGGGGTAAATAAAGATGAAAATAATCAGTATTGTTAATAACAAAGGCGGTGTAGGTAAAACAACTACAGCTGTAAATTTAGGATATTCTTTGGCGATGGCTAACAAAAAGATATTAATTATCGATATGGATCAGCAGTCTAATACAACACAATATCTTAATCGCTATAACATAGACAAATACCAAATAGGGGATTTGATGTTTGGTGAAATTCAGATAAGAGAAATTATTGTTGAAACGGATTATCTTAATCTTGATCTTATTCCTTGTAATGAAAAATTTAGTATAGCTAATGCTACTCTTAGAGCAGAAAGTCTTATGCCACCTCAATTATTTTTGAAAAGAAAATTATTAACAGCATCGCTAGATTATGACTACATTCTTATTGACTGTCCGCCACAACTTGAAGAAATAACAGCTAATGCCTTGACTGTTTCAACGGATGTTATTGTACCTATTCGTGCTGGGGAATTTGCTTTAGAGGGTTTTCTTTCTGTGTTAAATGCAATTGAAAAAATAAAAACCTCTGGTATTTCTAATGATTTAAAGCTAATGGGTGCTTTATTAACTTCTATTGATGAGAGGTTGCAAATTAGTAAATACATTGTTAATCAGCTTGAATATTTAGAGGAGCCTTTTTTTAAAACAAAAATTCGTCATTCAACTGATGTTGAGAAATCCATCACAATGAAAAAACCGATTGCTATACCATATCCAAATAATAATGTTGCTATGGATTATATGAGTTTAGCACAGGAGATTTTAAAGAAAGGATAAGGTATGGATATTAATCAAGTATCAAGTAATATTAAAAATTTTAAAAAAAATAAAGAAGATACCAATAAAAACCAAGTAACATATGTTAAAACAATTGACTTAATACCGAATGATAAAAATAAAGAAATTTATGATGATTTTGAGGAAACGGAAAATTTTAATCTTTTGTGTGAATCTATTAAAAAAGAAGGAGTTTTACAACCTTTATTAATTGTTCCACATTTACAATTCTATAATAAATACGAGATAGTTGCAGGGCATAGGCGTTTTGAAGCATCTAAAAGAGCTGGACTAAAAGAAGTACCTGCGATGATAGTCAATCGAGAGTTATCTGATGATATTGATATTCAAATATCTCTGATAACAACTAATTTGCTTGTAAGAAACAAAACGCCACAAGAGAGACTGAAAGAGATTGAAGAATTAGAGCCACTTATTAAAAAGAAAAAATGGAATAACCGAGAAGAATATAAAGGCATATCTACTAGGCAAATGCTGGCAAAAGCGACAGGCTTAAATGAGAGAACCTTAGCGGATTATCTTAACATCAACAATAACCTGAATGATGAAGATATGAAAGATTTTAAAAACGGTAAATTGAGCTTGGTTGAAGCTAAAGAAAAAGCTACCAAATTTAAAAAACCCAAAAACAAGAAAATTAAAGAAAATAAATATATAGAAGAAAAGAATTTTATTCTGAAAATAAAATCTAATTTAGATGATGGGTTTGAATACATTATTTCAAAAGATGATTATTTAATGATTGAAAGAATACTGGAGTTATTAAAATAAAAAAGTTGAGGCAGAGGACAATGCGTGAATTACAAAATGTTGGTTATCGGATTAAAAAAAGTCAGGTAGCGCTAATTATTGCCATTTTTGTATTGTTAATCTCAATTGTTGTTGTAGTTATTTATGATAAATCAAAAAAAAGCGACATAGTCGAAACTTCACTTCAAAAATCCAGTGAAAATTTACATGAGGAAGAATTGGAAATAGAAAAAGAAACATTGAAATCAACCATTGCTACAACAAAAATAGAAGAGAATAATGAGATGGCAATACTTATAACATTAGAGGAAGGAGAATTATATGCGATTTCTAACAACAATACTCAAAATAGTGGGATTTATTATTATGATTCCAATACGTATAACAATCTTTATAACAAAAATGGTGTTATTAATGATGCTCTCTCCTTGGGGGAAAGCATAGAACCTAATATGGTTGATATATCTAATGGTGTAATAACAATAGCTTTATCAGATATAGAAATAAAGCTTGAAGCAACTGAAACAAATATTTTTTTAAAAAGGCTTGGAGAAGTCTTAAATGATGAAAGATATTGTTTTTCTGAGAAATGGGAAGAACTATATACAAAACTTAATAATAAGAAAGAACAGCTGGACAATATAGCAGGTGTGGACTTAGTGGAATTACCAGATACTTATCCTGCTGCTTATAGTCATGCAAATTTATCTATTTTTAATGTAGATAAAGAAACATTTAATGATTATGATAAAGCGACAGATTTTGCTAGGACAAACCTATCTGCAATGGCAAAAGAACATAATATATCGGGGTACTTTATAGGAGAAGGACTTCTTAATAATGGCAACATTAGATATTTAATATACTGGATTAAATAATTGGTTAGAAATTGTTTTTTCAAATAAAATTAGTGGTGTATCCCACTAAAAATCAAGGATTGCGAAAGCAGTCCTTTTTTATTTTAGAAAGAAGGAATTTAAGAATGGAAGAATTAATATTATATTTAGGCTGTGAGAACGAAATACAACTTTTAAGAATGGTGTTAGATGAAAATAATCAACAGCCTTTAATCACTGAAATCCGTGAACTATTCGAACAATTAGCTTTGTCAAAAAAAGGAGAATATCAAATTGTCTAATAAAAATTTATATGATTTTTTTCATTGCAATTCAAAAGAAGAACTTTATAAAAAAATGAAAAAAGGTGATGAAAGTGTAAAAGAATTAATTGCTTTTTATGATGATTATAATGTAGTGCCAAGCTCTAAATTAGATATGTGTTCTACTAAAAAAGCTTACCCTTCTATCGTGAAAAACGGTTTTATTCCTGATGAAAATGGTTACACTTTAATTGGATTAAATTCAAAAAAAGAGGCAATTAGTTTTGTTAAGTTTAAAGATAATGAGGATTTTGTCAGTGTTTTTGAAAAAATAAACGTTAAGGGGCTTTGTAACGCAATATTGGTCGATAACACTTCGCCAGAAATGGAAAGAAAAAATTGGAAAATTAAGTTTAAAAAAGAATTAGCATCTTTGTGCGTACCAATCGTAGACGCTGTTTGCATCCAAAAAGAAACAGAAAATACAAGTTTAATAATAAGTATGATGCATATGAGTACCCCTCTTACTTATAATCACCATGAAGCTTTGCATAATAATATTTTACAAGAAGATTTCTTTTTGTCTAACGGGAATGATCTAAGCCTTCGTCAATTAAATAGGTTTGATGAATATTCTTTTTACTATTTGCAGCAACGGCTTAAAGGGCTAAATGTTTTTATAGATAAGGATGAAATTAATCGATTTTTAGTATTAGGAAATTTAAACTTTAAAACGGAACACGTGCAAATCATCTCTTATGATGAAAACTATAATATTGTTTCCATTGATATTACTTCAATGGGCGGTGTTTTTTCTGCAGTTGCTGAACCAAGTGTATACCGAGATAAAATGTTGGAAACGCAGAATGGCATCATTATGGTACACAATCATCCTTCTGGAAATACCGAACCTTCTTCTCAAGATTTTGTATCTACAAAACGTGCTTTTGAAGTTGCTCAAATGCTAGGTGTTGAGTTACTTGACCATTACATTGTTGGAGATACAGTTAATTATCTTAGTGAAGATAAAGAATATAAAGCAAGGTGGTTTGCTAAAATGTGTAAGAACAAAATTGATAAAGAAGATACATCAAAACAAGAGAAAATAAAATATGAATATGATGATTTAGAAAGATAGATTTTAATATCATCATAAATTAGTGGTCTACACCACTAAAAGTTTAGGATTGCGAAAGCAGTCCTTTTTTTATTTAGAAAGGACGGATACAAAATTGAAGAAATTTACGGAAAAAGAAAAAAAGGTTTATAAAGAAAACTTGAAAAAACAGACTGATAAAATGCAAAATTTAATTACAGAGCTTGCAGAGAGTTATAAAAATTCGCCCGAAGATTACCTTGAATTTCTTGAGTTTTCTTCAAAATTTTATAATTATTCAATTAAAAATCAGACATTAATAATGGAACAAAATAAAGGAGCTAGTCTTTGTGGTTCATTTAAATTTTTTAAAGATTTAGGTTACTCCGTAAACAGAGGAGAAAAAGCTATAAAAATCTTTGTTCCTACTCCACTCACCTTTATTAAAATTCCTACTAAAAGCGGGTTTGACATAAAACTTATAAGTGAGGCTACACCAGCTGAAAAAAGAGATTATAAAAATGGTTTAATTGCGGGTTATAAAAAGACTTCGTTTAAGATTGGAAATATTTTTGATATAGGGCAAACCAATATTCCAGCCGAAGATATTCCTAAGATATTTAATTACACAACAGATACAAAGCTTAATTTAGACGAGCAGGAAAACATTTTAATTGATTTTGCTCAAAACCATGAAATAGAAATTGCAATTGATTCTACATCTGCATTAACTATAAGGGGGAAATATAATCCTTTAACAAATTCCATTATCATTAGCGATAAGCTTGATCAACATGCAAGAATAGTTACACTATCTCATGAGATAGGTCATGCTCTATTACATCGTCATATAGAGATTGATAATATCCCTACTGCTCATAAAGAATTGCAAGCTGATACTATTTCACTTTTAATTTGCAATAAATTAAATATTCCTATTACAGATAGCCGTAAAAGCCATTTGGCAGAAACTTTATCATTGTTAGATGAAAAAGATAATGTTTTAGATATAATCTCCCCTGCTATGAGCATAGAAAAAGAATTGTTAAGTGAGCTAGAAGAACTTAAAGAAACTGAATTAAATTGTTTTCGACAAAAAACAAATGATGATTATGAAATAGAATTATAGAGAGCAATAGGGAGAAATAGATATACATTTATTCATTCTAAAAAAGTTAATCATTAGACAAAAAAGACATTATTTCTTAAACTAAATGCAAAATGTGTATAGAAACAGTTGAAGGAGAAAAGAAAAATGACTAAAAAAATATTGACAATCCTGTTGGCTTTAACTTTCATATTGAGCCTTGTTTCCTGCACTGGTAATACCAAAACAGAAACAGATAAAGAAAAAACAACGGTTAGCGAAAATAAAAACGCAGATAATAAAGAAAAAGAAGAAAAAGAAGAAACGACTACAACAAAGAGTGAAGCGGTAAAAGAACTTGAAAAAAGCGAAAAAACGAAAGAAGAATTAGAAAAGAAGCTCGAAAAAACTACGGATAAAAAAGAGCAAGAAAGTTTAAAAGAAGAAATCAAAGTTGTCGAAGAAAAGATTGAAAAACAAAGCGAAGTCGTAAAAAAAGAAGCTGAAACAGCGAAGGCTGTATCTGCTGAAAACAAGTCGACTAAAGCCAATGATAATACGGTTAATGCAACCACTAGAAATACAACGGTATCTACGACAAAAAATCAAACTTCGTCACCCACGACAAAACAAACCACAGCTCAAACAACGACTACCAAAAAACCTGCCTCTACAACGACAAAGGCAACGACAAAACAAACGACAGCTCAAACAACGACTAGGCAAACATCAGCTCCAACGACTGCTAGACCAACTACTACGCCAACAACTGCTAGACCGACTACTACGCCAACAACTGCTCATACGCATAATTGGCAAGCGGTATATAAGACAGTGACTGTACCAGAAAAAGGACATTACGAACAAGTTTTAGTCACACCTGCTTGGACAGAAGAAGTACCGATTATGGAGAATGTAAGATATTATTATTTTCCTGCTGATGGCTATAAGGCATATACGGTAGAAGATATGAATGCTCATGGAGATTATTTGCTAGACAACGGTTTATCAGACCAATTTGTTGGCAAATACGAATACGTACAAGTTGGTACAGACTACGTGGATCACCCAGCCGTAACACAAGAAAAATGGGTAGTAGATAGCCCAGCCACAACACAGCAAGTGCTTGATTATCACAAATGCTCATGCGGAGCAACGAAGTAGATTTTTAACAGACAATAGCGTGGCTAGAACCTAGCCCCTTTAACCTAAACCTTTAGTCCATTTTTACTTTAAACAGTAGAAGCGGACTTTTTTTTATAACAAATTTTTATGGGTTTTAGGGAAAACGCTTTTATATAGATTTAAAAACCAAAAGAAGAAGTCTTTTATAGGCTTCTTTTTTAATTTGTAAAAAGAAATGAGGTGAAAAGTATTTTTTTAGAAAATTCCCAAATTTATGCCTTTTTACCAAAAGGAATAGGAAAAACACAAAATAAGCGTTTTAGGTTAAAAGAAATAAACTGCAAACAAATTTTAGAAGGAGAAAAATAATGGATAAAACAAAAACTAAGCCTAGAAATCGTTTTATGGCGATATTTCTTGCCTTACTCATGTTTTTAAGCGTGCTTCCAACAGGAA
>CAZGUI010000099.1:0-7527 GCA_964528875.1 uncultured Bacteroides sp.
ATAGATCCACCTTATAATACTGGTAACAATGATTTTATATATAATGATAATTTTATAGTAAAAGAAGATGGTTACAGGCATTCGAAATGGCTATCTTTCATATCTGAAAGATTAATTTATGCTAGAGAGTTATTAAGGGATGAAGGTTATATATTAATAAGTATAGATGAGTCAGAATCAGCTCAATTAAAATTATTATGTGATGAAATATTTGGGTCAGATAATTTTCAAACTACGCTTCATATTCAAGTTTGCTACCCTCAAAAAAGCCTAACAGAAGAGAAAAATTTCAAGCCCGTCATGGAATATGTTTTTTTATATTCTAAGAGTGCAAGAGATTTTAAACCAAAAAGAATTACAGAAGAGTACACAGACGATAGTTTTGTTTACCAAATAAAGGAATTAACAGACGGAGAAAATTTTAAAATAGGAAATCAAGAAGTAACTGTATTTAAAAAGGGTGAATGGAAACTTAAAAAATTAGAAGAGGGTAGTATTGATGGATTAAAAGAAACATGGATTTCAGGAACAATTTATACAAAAATGAGTTACGGAAAAGTATTTCAAAGTGTAGTTGAACCAAGGATAGAAAAAGATGGTTTAATGTGCCTATACAAAGTGCACGGTCGTGGAGAGGATGGATTAGGATATAGGTATTATACTGGACCACAAAAAAAGAATGCTAAAAGAGGTAAAATGTATTCTGGAATACCTCTTACAAGAATTGAGGAGATGAAAGAAGGTAACGCAGTTAGATATAAGCCTATTGATACCTTTTTTGATTACGCAGCAGATTTTGGGAATATTAACCATGAGGGTGGAGTTACCTTTAATAGCGGAAAAAAGCCTGTTGTAATGCTAAAAACATTTTTAGATTTTTCTAAAAACAAGAATGCCATTGTTCTTGACTTCTTCGCTGGCTCTGGAACCACTGGACATGCAGTTGCTCAGCTAAACAAAGAAGATGGTGGAAACAGAAAATATATCCTTTGTACCAACAACGAGAACAATATTTGTGAAGAAGTAACCTATCAAAGATTAAAAAATATCCAGAATGACTTGCCACATAATTTGAAGTACTACAAAACAGATTTTATTGAAAAATTTTCACAGGGTGAGTCCATCTCAGAAAAGATGTTATCGCATATTCGTGAGCTAATAGAATTAGAACATCACCTAGAAATTGACGATAAACATACAATTATTCTTGAAAATGAAGATGATATTGAGAGTGTTATTAATCGTATTGAAGATGGCGGAAAACTCTTTATTGTTTCAGGAATCTTTTTGTCTCGTTCTGAACAAAGAACCCTAGAAAAAAAACGCATTGAAATGATAGAGATACCCGAATACTATTTCCGTGAAGAATTAAGAGAGGTGGGAGAGCTATGATTGGAATAACTTTAAAAGATTTTCAAGAAAGAGCCGTCGACTTTCTCTTTGACAAAACTACGGATAGTAATTCAAAACCCAAAATCGTCATGCAAAGTCCAACAGGCAGTGGTAAAACCATCATACTAGTGGCTTATATTGAGAAATATCTAGATTTTCACCAAGATAGTGTTATTTGTTGGTTTTGCCCTGGTAAAGGCGAGCTTGAAGAACAGTCTAGAGAAAAGATGAACCGATTTTCTCCTACACTCAAAACTGGTGGTGTTTTCGATGTTCTTAATATGGGATTTGAAGCTGGAACAAGCTATTTTATCAACTGGGAGACTATCACAAAGAAAGATAACACTGCAATTAGAGAGAGTGAACGAAAAAATCTGTTTGAGAGAATCAGCCAGGCACACAATCAAAACTTGAATTTCATCGTCATAATTGATGAGGAACATCAAAACAATACTTCTAAAGCAGATGATATTATTAGTAGCATTAATGCAAGGTATGAGATAAGAGTTTCGGCTACGCCAAATAAACGAGTTGTTGGTGAGTTTTATGAAATTCCAGAAGTTGATGTCATCAATGAAGGCTTAATTACAAGATTCATGTATATCAATGATGGACTAGAAGATTTAAAGGTAGATGATACTTATCACGAAACCGACCTGTTGCTAGAAAAAGCGAACGAAGTAAGAAAGCAGATTGCAAAAGCATACATTGATGAGGATGAAGAAATTAGATCTCTTGTGTTAGTTCAATTCCCTAATCTTAATGATGAATTGATTGAGCATGTAGAAAACAAACTGTCTGAACTTGGAATCACATATGAGAACAAATTGCTTGCCAGTTGGTTTAGTGCTGAAAACAAGGCAGATAAAGATAGGAAGTCTAAAAAGCTCGGAAAAATTAACGTTGGTACTACCGATGAAGATTCAATAACAAACCATAATGCACTACCTGTATTTTTGCTTTTTAAACAAGCACTTGCTACTGGCTGGGATTGTCCTCGAGCGAAAATTCTCGTTAAACTTCGTGAAAATATGTCCGAGACCTTTGAAATACAAACACTTGGCAGACTTCGTAGAATGCCAAGAGCTAAACACTATGGCCGAGATATTCTGGACTGTTCATACCTCTATACTTTCGATGAAAAATATAAACTTGAGGTGATTAAAGCTGGAAATGGCTTTGAAACACAGAGGGTATTTTTAAAAGAGGAACCGAAATCCATTACTTTAGTTAAAGAATTACGTAATCAAGATGGAGATTATGTTGATGAAAGAGCGTTGAGAAATCGCGTTTATGAATTCTTCAAAGATAAATTCAAATTAACAAATATAAAGGCTGATAATGTTACTTTATTGGAAGTATATGGCTTTGTATTTGGAACAGCTTTACACAAGAAATTTGTTCAAGGACGGTATTCGACTTTTTTAGAAGTTGCTGAAAAACAAGCAGAATATGGTGCTTTAGAAATTGAAATCAATACTCATAGTCATGGTATTGATTTACAGCACAATGTTGATGCTATTAAAAAACATGTTGGTTTAAGCTATACCAAGACTAATCAAATACTTAAGACATTGTTCCTTAAAGGATTTGGAAACAATAGCTATAAACTTTTGAATCTCAGTTTGAAAGAATATTATGCCTTTATAATCAATAATGTTGATCTGCTAAAAGAAGCATTTATTGAGTTCTCAGGACAAAGGATAGATCAACTGCAGTATCTTGAAAATCGCATTGAAGAATTCAAAATGCCACTTGAAGAACATTATAGATACCTACCTTACGAAAGAAATATTCGTGAGCTTGAAACCAATGTATATAAAGGTTACAACACATCCATGATAACGGATGACTTCCGTTCTACAAGTGAGAGACTGTTTGAAAAATTTTGCGAACAAAACAAAAACGTTGAGTACATCTACAAAAATGGCGATAGTGGTCAACAATACCTTTCTATCGTTTACGGAACCAACTTTGACAAGCAAAGACTCTTCTACCCTGATTACATTATTCGGTTAGTAGATGGGACAATTTGGTTAATTGAAACCAAGGGTGGTGAAAGTCACGGACAAAGCAAAAATATTGATATTCAAGTCGAGAACAAATTTGAGGTTTTCAAAGAATTTGCAAACCGTCATGGCTATCAATTTGGATTTGTTAGAGATAAAAATGATGAGCTTTACGTTAATAACACAGAGTATGTTGATGATATGAATGATGAACGATGGGTAATGCTAGAAGAGGTACTTTAAATGACTGAGATTATGTTTGTAAGCTGTTATTTGGGTGATGATAATGAAGAAATATAGCGAGTACATGAATGAGATTACCCCAGATGAATTGTACGAGGGGCTGTTAGGTTATGGAATGTTCGCAGAAAAGCTACCTCCAATTTTTACTTCGAAAGCTTTTTTCGATTTTTGCAAATCAGGTAATGTATCATTCGAAGATAAACCAAGTCAATATGTCTATTATGAAAATATTAGAAATGTAAATATACCAAGACCACTTGGAATACCAACGCCAATGAGTTATCAGAAACTGTGTTGGAATTTAAAGGAAAACTGGAGCAAATTGCAAAATTATTTCGAAAAAACAACATCTAATCAAAACCACAAAGTTAGCAGAATACATTTGAGGAAGATGTATGATAAAAAGCATTTATTTGAAATGAACTATTCTAATTGGAGAATCGACCCTAATCCAGATGAAGATTTATTGATAGATAAATATTATATGGTTACAGCTGATATATCAAAGTGTTTTCCTAGTATTTATACTCACTCTATACCATGGGCATTAGTGGGCAAGAGTCAGGCTAAACAACAAAGAAATAAAAAATTATGGTTTAATAAAATAGATCACTACTTACAAAATACGAAACATGGTGAAACACATGGGCTTATAATAGGGCCTCATGCATCTAATATTATTTCAGAAATTGTGCTTTGTAAAATTGACAATAATTTAGTTGAAAAGGGCTGGTCTTATGTTCGCAATATTGATGATTATACTTGCTATGTAACGAGTGAAGAAAAAGCTAGAGAATTTCTTATAGACTTACAGATGGAGCTTAGAGAATTTGATTTATTGATTAATCATAAAAAAACCGAGATTAAAGAACTTCCACTAGCAGCGGTGGAACATTGGGTTAGAAAAATAAATACAATAGATGTTGTCACCAATTATGGAAAAGTAGATTATAAAAATTGTCGAGCATATTTAGACTTTGCGATTGAGATGGCTAAAAAAGAAGGAGATAACTCATCGATCTTGAAATATGCCATTAAAGTACTTAGCAAACAAAAACTTACGGACAATGCAAAGAAATATATGGAGAAAACAGTTTTTCATCTATGCCTAATTTATCCTTATCTTGTTTCCTTGTTAGATGAATATGTATTTTCCGTATGTGAAACAAACGAGAGTGATATTAAAAGTATTTCAAACAAATTATACGAAATGGGAATGAGCTGTCGAATATTTGAAGCTAGCAGCTATGCACTGTATTTTTCTATAAAGTATAAGTTCACTTTAGATAAAGTTGATGCTTTAAATATTCAGAAAAGTAAAGATTGTATACTGATGTTATTAGGATATAAATATTTTGTTTTTTACGATAATAAAGAAGCGATGACAGACCTTGAAAATCATGCAGTATTACTAGCAGGAGATGAAGAAGATTTAAATCAAAATTGGTTATTCGTATACGAAATATTGTCCCAAAATTCTTTAAAACTAACAGATGATTGGAAATTATTAAAGGATGCTGGTATATCATTTGTTCGAGATGATTTTCATAATGGGTTAGTTTGATGCCTTTTGGATGAATAATTTAAATTTACTGATAAGAAAGTCATGAAATAAAAGCTTTGGGGTATGTTGATATCTATAATTACTTAAATAAAAATGAAAAAACTATAGTAGTGAAGCTGTAGATGGAAAGGTGATGATGTGTGATGAAATACCAAGAGTTAAGTCCACAAGGGGAGCAACTGTTGGCGGAAATTGTTGATATGAAAAGCCAGAATGAGGGTAACTCCCGGCACTTGGAAAATCGGTTTGATTCGCTTTCCTGGGATGAAGACAGCCTGTTACGTAGTACCTTCAAGGAGTTAAAAGATTCGGGATATATTACAGTACAATGGGCAGATAACATTCCTTATATATTAAATCTTACAGTTGATGGTGTTAACTATTTTGATAATAAAAATAAGATGTCAAATATAACAGTTTCACCAAAGCATGAATTGGTAAGAAAACAATATGATGTTTTTATCTCACATGCAAATAAAGATAAACTTGACTATGTTGATGGGTTATATCTCGAACTGAAAAAACTGGGAATTAATATATTTTATGATAGTGAGGTTTTATCTTGGGGTGACAACTGGAAGGAAGTAATTTTAGAAGGAACTGAGAAATCGGAGTTTGCGATTATTGTCATCTCTGATAAGTTTTTTGACAGAGAGTGGACTGAAAAAGAGCTTGCTGAGTTTTTGAAACGTCAAAATGAAAGTGGTCAAAAAATTATTCTACCATTATTGCATAATGTTTCTTTAGATGATCTGAAAAAACATTATACAGATTTGGGAAATATTCAATGCATAGATAGCGATAAAGCTAATGACCAAATTGCTATTCTGCTTGCTAGAGAGCTGATTAAACGATACAAATAAGGTGATAGTTCAATGGGGGAAAGACTAAGAAAATCACATTAGAAAAGTCAATGTCTCATGTTATAGCGTATGGGATATTGGATAAAATGGACTACCATTTTAGTTTGGGATGTAAGTTCTAGACGAGGATTTAATTCCGTTAACTATGCAATACTGATGGAAGAAATAATCAATAAGGATTTTTACTTAGAGATGTATTCAAGAGGTTTATATGGCATTATGCTATGCATAAAAATATGATTATTAAAAAAATGATGTAAATATTTATTTTGGAGACTAAATGTGAGAAATGAAAAAATATTAGCCAAGGATGTAAATCTAGATTTTGAGAATTTGGTTTTGCCCGAATTAAGTCAGTCTGAAAAAAATGTTTTTGAATTGTATGTAGAAATTAATAGACATTTTCAAGAGATAAATAATCTGTATAGAATTTTCCAGTTTAATTTAAATTCTCTTTTAGATACCTATGTTTTAAATACCAATGATATATTCGAGCTGAAATGTAAGGAAAATCAAACTGAAGAAGACTATATTATGATAAATGCTTTTACGATCAATTTTGTAAGTAGTGGAAAAATATTGACAGATTCAATGGAAACATTATCAACTGAAATCAATAAGAATGTTTTGCGAACAGAATTCGATTTTAAAAAGAATTGTATTTCTTGTCATTATGATAAAAATTTTTCATACAGACTTCTGTATCATCTAAGGAACTTTTCTCAACATGGTCACTTACCTGTTAATATTACATACGATAAAAAGCTAAACTTTGATTTAGATCACATACTTGAAACACCTCATTTTTCACATAATTCACTACATAAAGCTCAAATGGAAAACTTTAGAAAAGAAATATATGAAAAATTCGAGGATTATCCTTACATAACTTATACAAAGTCCATAGCTGAATACAATTTAACAATTTTAGAAATTTATGTTGATTTTATTTTGTATTTTGAGGAGCCTTTAAGGGGTTTAGTGAATAAAGTGGAAGAAATTTTAAAATGCAAGCCAGAAATTATACACAGTAATCCAGATTCATTTAATGGGTTTGTATTTTATGATTGTATTGATGGTAATCTCCATTGTATTGACACTAATGAAAAGCCATTGGAGTTTTTTAATAATACGAAAAAAGATTTTTTAGAAACGCTGGCTATGGAACAGGAAAATTTTAAAATATTTGATGGATGTTTTAAATTTGATAATTAATATGTAGATTTAATGAAGTAATTTATTATAGAAGGTAAGAGTTAGAACTGGGACTGGGATGGGCAAAATAATCTCAAAACGACATGAAATGAGCTGAATTAAACGGACTA
Source organism: uncultured Bacteroides sp. (assembly GCA_964528875.1). Lineage (GTDB taxonomy): Bacteria > Bacteroidota > Bacteroidia > Bacteroidales > Bacteroidaceae > Bacteroides_E. Next base: position 7,397 of record CAZGUI010000099.1, read on the forward strand.
GATGAACAATAAAGCTCTAAACTAAAGGGTTTTGGATAGGTTGAACATTACTCAAAGAAGAGTGGGAGTAGTATCAAGTGGTTTAGAATTTTATTACCAAAATATAGTAAATATTCAAAATGCAACGATAA
>CAZGUI010000100.1:0-7470 GCA_964528875.1 uncultured Bacteroides sp.
GAATATCCCAATCTTGTGTGGCCTCCCAGTTGGCCATAAATTCTATGAAATCGGGATAGTAGTATACATTTTCGGGTTGTCTTTTTTCTTCATAATTCCCGGTATCCCACTTCCCATTGTTGTTTGTGTCTTCAGTTAATCTTGCTCCATATTTACCGGGCTGTAAGAAATAAAAATCAGCTTTTCCATTTTCAACAGTTACTTTTCGTACAACTTGATCTTTTGAATCCAGTAACTCCACAAATGCCGGACTTCCATTTAATCCTGTAATATTAAAATAGATATGTCCGTACTCATCTAAACTACGAACCTTGAAAGATTGTTCAATCTTATTAGAGTGTAATCCATACAAACTTATAAAAGTAGTTGAATCAACCTCCAATTGGTATTCTTCTCCAGGTTCCCACTCACAAGATAAATTAAAACGTCTTAATTCCAAAGAGTCTTGTTCAAAAATATAATCAACATCATGCCAGAGTGTGTCAACCTTCTGTCTTAAATGGATGTAGGCCGGATCATAAGAAGCCAATGGCTCTTGCATGGTGAAAGATATATCAGCATAGATGTCTATGGTGCCACTTACTTGGGTGGCTACATTGTAAAAAATAGTTTCTACTTCCTCCTCTTTTCCTCTTTTTTTCTTTTTGGTCTCTTTAGGCTCAATCTTTTTTTGTTTGGATACCAGTCGAAGAGTATCTGTTCTTGGAACCAATTGATAGAGTGTGTCCGTATATAAATAGGTGAGTTCTAAAGCTAGAGTGTCTTGTTTGGCTAATAGCGTATCTTTTAACCAATAATGAATGGTGTCGTTTTGGGGGGTCTTTTCTATGATAAATGCATCTTCTGAATCAAAATTCAACCCTTTTAATGTGGGCAATGTGTCAGCATGTGCATTAAAATACAGCGAGAACTTCTCCGGTGTGAGTCGTTCATTTTTGGTTAGGTATTGAGAATAAAACTCCTCTTTAAAAGCTCTTAGTAAAATATCATCAGGCAAGTAGTGTGTATACTTTCTTTCGATAATGGTATCAATCGTTAAGCTATCTATCCAGGTTGTATCTTGACGTAAACGCTCTTCAACCCAGGGGGTAATGGTGGAGTCGTTTCGGAACGCTATGGCTTCACTTTTCTGAGTAAAAGCAAAGTTTTGATCTGCGTCCATTAATGCATAAATTTTATAATCACCAGGTGCAATGCCTCGTATGGAAAATCTTCCTCTACTATCTGTTCTTCCTACACGCTCCAAAGGGAGTGTGGTAAATGCTGTATCTGTTAAGTTGCTGTGTAATCCCACTAAAATGCCCTTAAGAGGTTCAAGGTTTGATGCCTCTAGTACAGTGCCGGAAACGGTCAGTGTATCAATATTCTCTCCTGTGGAAAAAGTAAAAGTGAAATTATCTAAAGCGTTACCTTCATTGTTATCTGTTATAGCATCTCCAAAATCAATGGTATAAGTGGTGTTTTCTTTAAGTGTGTCTTGTAAATTGACCAACACTCTTTTCCCTCTTGCTCTGATTTCAGGTTGTTGAACCTGCGGAGGAGAAATAATCACTTTTTCATTAATCTTTTCCAATTTAATGTATTCATCAAACTCTATGTTTATTCTAGGGCGTTTATTGTTTGTAGCATAAGGCTCCGGATTACTTTTTAGAAAAAGAGGAGGTGCATCATCATAAGGACCTCCATCCGGTCGACCAATGCTAGCACAGGCGTACACTAAGATGAGTAGGCTTATAAAAAGAAGTGTTTTAGATATGGAATATTTCATGTTGTCTATTCTGTTGTTCTATACAAATGTCATTGACAAAAATAAAGGTTCTTTATGAATATATCTCTATTCATAGATGTAAAATGTTTTATGTTAAGTTTTTGTTTGATATTTTATCTTATTTGTTGTTCTAAAAAGAGTGTGAAAACTTATTCTTAATTTCTTGATTTTTTACGGTTTCAAAAAGTTTGTTCTGTGCTGTATGGGGAGGTCTGGGAGCGAAGAGTTGTCGGTCCTAGACCGAGTGCCCTTCAGTCCTAGACCGAGAGGCCTTAGGTCCTAGACCGACAAAAATAGAAAAGAAGAGCTTTTTAATATAAGCTCTTCTTTTAATAAGTTTAAGTAGTATTTAATGTCTAAAAAGAGGGTGAATATTACTCTTCGTTTTCGTTGGTGTACCACCCTGCATACATAGAGTAGTTATGAGCTATTTTTTGATTTAGTTCTTTGCTTTGTTCGGCATCGACTTGTTTAATGAATTTAGCAGGAACGCCAGCCCATAAGCTTCCCGGTGCAATTTCCGTTTTACTTAATACCAAAGAACCTGCAGCTACAATAGCCCCTTCACCAACAATTACGTCATCAAGCAGAGTAGCCCCCATACCAATGAGTGCATAGTCTTTTATGTGTGCTCCATGAAGGGTTACATTATGTCCGATAGAGACAAAATCTCCAATAGTTATGGTGGATTTTTTATAAAGAGTATGTAACACGGAGCCATCTTGTATGTTGACATTGTTTCCTATACGGATAGAATTTACATCACCACGTAACACTGTGTTATACCAAATGCTACAATGATTTCCTATAACTGTATCACCTATGATTACTGCTGTTTCGGCAAGAAATGTATCTTCTCCAATTTGAGGGGTAAACCCTCTGACTGATCTTATTAATGACATATTTTAAAGTTTAATTTTAAATGGCTTGTGTGGCTTTTTCTAGCCAGTTTTTTTCTTCTTTGGATAAGTAGGGGTGTAACTTGTTATACACCGTTTGGTGGTATGTGTTTAGCCAATTAACTTCTTCTATTGAAAGCATTGACTTAATAATACCTTTAGTGCAAATAGGACATAGCGTAACGGTTTCAAAGTGAAGATAATCGCAAAACATTCCTCTGCTACCTTCGCTAACCAGCATTAAGTTTTCTGTGCGTATGCCGTGACTATTTTCTTTATAAACTCCGGGTTCATTGGAAACAACCATACCGGGTTGTAGCGTTATGGAATTTTCATTCATACGTATGCTTTGAGGGCCTTCATGAACAGAAAGAAAATGTCCTACTCCATGCCCTGTGCCATGAAGATAATTGAGCTTGTTTTCCCAAAGGGGTAAACGTGCTAAAATATCTAATTGAGACCCCCTTGTTCCTGACGGAAATATTGCAGAAGCTAAAGCAATGTGCCCTTTCAATATTAAGGTGTAATCTCTTTTTTCCTCCTTCGTTAATTCTCCTAATGCAATGGTGCGAGTGATGTCTGTTGTTCCATCTAAGTATTGAGCCCCAGAATCAATTAAAATGAAACCTTGAGGTTTTATCATTGCATTACTTTTTTTGGTTGCCGAATAATGAACAATAGCCCCATTCTGTTTGTATCCTGCTATGGTAGCGAAGCTTTCAGATATGAATTGATTTTGTTTCTTTCTGTAGTTCAGTAGCTGTTTTGCAACACTAATTTCACTTTCTTGGCCTGAGTCTTTGTTTTGTTCCAACCAGATTAGAAATTTAACTAGTGCAACACCATCTTTTTCCATTGCTTGCTTTAGTCCCTTTTGTTCTGCTTCGTTCCTTATAGCTTTCAATAGAGGAATAGGATTATTGACTAATTTGAATTCAGTGGCTGCTGGAAAAGATTGAAATAAGGTATAGTTTGTAGTTTGCTTGTCTAGTGAAATCGAAGAAAAAAGCTTGTTGTTTTTAATAAAATCAAAAGCCTCACTGTATGGAATTGTTTCTACACCAATTTCTATTAAATAAGCATTAACTTCAGGTTGTATCTTCTCACTATCTATAAATAAAAAAACACGGTCAAGAGTAATTAATAAATAACTAATGAAAACCGGAGTGTAAGCAATGTCGTTTCCTCTTAGATTTAAGCACCAAGCTATTTCGTCTAAGGCTGTAACAATCAGTGCTTCTGAGTTATTTGATTTTAACTTATCCTGAATTTGTTTAATCTTAGTTTGAGAATCCACACCACTATACTCCAATGGATAAATGAATATAGGAAATGTTGATAAAGGAGGACGTTCAGTCCATATATTATTAAAAAGATCAAGAGTTGTGTTTAGACCTATTTCTTTCGCCATGAGAGTCTTTTGCCATTCTTCAATTTGGCTAATGGAAAAAAGAGTACCATCTAGTCCAATGCTTTGATTTTTATGTAATATTTGGCAGATTAACTCAAGTGGAGTGGGAGTATCCTTTAGTCCTTCTTTACATAAAATGTACTCTGTGTCTTTTATCTCTTCTGCCGCTTGGATAAAATAACGTGAGTCAGTCCATAGATAAGCTTTGTCCTTGGTGATGATAACCGTTCCTTGTGATCCTGTAAAACCTGAAATCCATATTCTAGACTGCCAGTGTAATGGTGGTATTTCACTAAGATGTGGGTCTTTGTCTGGGATAAGATATGCATCTATGTTATGTTTTTCCATCTCTTCCCTAAGTATTGCTATTCGTTGGTTTATGACTTCTCTTTCTTTCATAATTTATTTCGTTAACTTCATTTTGTGATTCTAAGTACTAACAAAAGTAATGAATAAATGGGATAGGAGTGTATGAAAGAACCCCCTAATTGAATATGAGTTAGGATTTAAGAGATTGTCTGAGTTAAGAAAAGATTGTAGTAAATATTATTTTTAAATAAAAAAAGAGACCACTTGTGGCAGTCTCTTCTATTTCATGAAAGTGAGTTCTTTTAGAATAAGAACTTAATACCCACCTGAAGATCTCCCACTTTTCTGTCGTCAACAGAGTTGAATGGATTGGCATTAAACCCGAAACCTGAGTCGGCTTTACCATCTTTAGGCTTAGCTCTTAAATAACCAGTATTCAAGATGGTAAAAGAGGTTTCAATAGTGATCCAGCTATTAATTACAAAGTCAAAACCGGGGGCTAATTCTAAAGAAACCCCTGTAGTGTTGATTTTAGAGTCACTATTGGTTCCTTCTGTCTTACCAAAAGATATAGGGAGAGCTGCTTGAGCAAAAAAGTATAAACCTCCGGTGATGTTCCAGTATTTTCTGGCTAAAGGTTTAATTATTATCGTCTGATTTTTGCTTTCTTGATTTCCATCGATCTTGGTTTTTCCCCCCATATATCCTACACCCGCACCTATAGCAACCGAAGGAGAAACAAAACCTCCAACGATGGGTAAGACAGTCGTGCTTGTGGTTTTCATTTTTACATTACCCTCATATCCTTTTGAACTACTAAATTGTACCTGACCTCCTGCAAACCATATGCCTTTGAGTCCATCCTGTGCACTTAACCCTATGCTAACTAGAGCTAGAACAAAAATAACTAGTGTTTTTTTCATAATAATAAAAATTAAAAGGTTAACTGAATTAAAGATTAACGATAATTAAATCTGTTAATTTTATTAGGTTATTACCATAGTAAGGTTGATCTTGGCTCTTTATTTCTGTTTGTGTATTAATTTAGGTGTAATTTAGTTAAATTTAATATAAAACAAAAGCTTTTTCCTTTTATTTTCAAATAAAGGTACTTTATTTTTATAATCCAGCCTATTATTGGGCTGGATGTGGATTGGTTGACTGTGGTTTGAAAATAAAATAAATTGAAAATCTAAAGGATTTGTTTGAGTCTTTGATTCAAAATTGACTCAAAGATATTACTAAAGTCCTAATAGTGTTTTGGGGAATTTCTTATTAATAAGTAGTGTGTTTAATGTTGAAGCTCTATTCATATTAGGTATAAGATGAGTATTTGATTATTCAACAATCTACATCTCAAAATATTAGATAAAAGTTTTGTGAATAAATAAAGTATGTGTACTTTTGCCCCGCTTAATGGCAAGTAGAAATAAAATAATTTATTATAAACAATAGAAATATAACATGATTGTAGTACCTGTAAAAGAAGGCGAAAACATTGAAAGAGCTTTAAAGAGATTTAAAAGAAAATTTGAGAGAACCGGAATCGTTAGAGAGTTAAGACAAAGACAACAATTTGACAAGCCTTCGGTTATAAACAGACGCAATAAAAGCCGTGCTGTTTACATTCAACAATTAAAAGATCTGGAAGATTAAATGTGAAATCTTTTTTCTTTGTTCTTCTAAATTATTTTCCTATATTCGTTGTGAACAAATAGTGTAGAGAGCAAATGAATTGTGTGGTTTCTTTTTTATCTTATTTGCAATTCGAAAAGCGGTATTCTGACCAAACAGTTAGTGCTTATAGAAGAGACTTACAGCAATTTGAGTCTTGTGTAAATCAAGAAGCCAAAGAAGGCTTTTGGTTTAATGTGGATTCTGATGATGTAAGGTGGTGGATTGCAGACATGATGAAAAGAGGTTATGCTAGCTCTTCAGTAAATAGAAAGCTAAGTTCGCTTCGTGCATTTTATAGATATTTGTTTGGGCAGGGTTTTATTGAAGGAGACCCCATGAGGAAAGTTGTGGGACCTAAAAATAAAAAGACTTTGCCTTCTTTTTTGAAAGAGTCCGAAATGGATAACTTGTTAGATGAAGGTAATTTTAATTCTGATTTTGAAGGAGTTAGAGATCGTCTAATATTGGAGATTCTATATTTAACGGGGATGCGTTCCTCAGAATTAATAGGGCTAAACGATAGTGATGTGAATATTAAGCAGCGTGCTATTAAAGTGCTAGGAAAAAGAAGTAAAGAGCGCATAATACCTTTTGATCAAAGGCTGGAGGATGAGGTGAGAAATTACATTGAGGTTAGAGATCGTGAGGTTGAAAATGACTCAGTTGCTTTTTTTGTTCGTAAAAATGGAGATCGGTTGTATCGGCGATTGTTATATCAAATCGTACATGACCATTTATCGAGATTTTCAACATTAAAGCAGAAGAGTCCACACGTGCTTAGGCACACTTTTGCGACTGCAATGCTGAATCATGGTGCTGAACTGAGGTCTGTACAAGAGCTCTTGGGGCATCAAAGTGTTTCAACAACTGCTATATATACGCACACCACTTTCGAGGAGCTTAAAAAAATATATAAACAAGCTCATCCAAGAGCGTAAAAATGAAAAGATTATGGAAGTAAGAATTCAATCGCTAAATTTTGAGGCTACAGCCAAGTTGCATTCTTTTATTGAAAAGAAAGTTCAAAAACTTGAGCGATTTTATGAAGGTATTGCTCAGGTAGAGGTCGTGTTGAAGGTTGTGAAACCAGAAACTTCGAATAATAAGGAAGCAGGAATAAAAGTCAAACCTTCATCCGGTGGAGAGTTCTATGCCAGTAAGATATGTGATTCTTTTGAGGAAGCTATTGATGAATGCTTAGAAGCTTTGGAGCGTCAATTGGTTAAATATAAAGAAAAACAGAAAAAGATATAATAAAAAAAGCAAATCTTTTGCGAAAAAGAAATAAATGACTAAATTTGCACCCGTTTCATCTCCTCGATGGAAGGGGTGTAAATTACTGAAATAACATTGCCTCTTTAGCTCAGTTGGCCAGAGCACGTGATTTGTAATCTCGGGGTCGTTGG
>CAZGUI010000101.1:0-7413 GCA_964528875.1 uncultured Bacteroides sp.
TACCCCATAAAGAAAATGTTTCTTCTTATAGTCCTACTCTTTACATGGATGTTAGGGATAATTTTAGTAATTCTACTGTAGGGGATGATTCCCTTAGGGGAAGTGCAAAATTTACTGATGTAGTAAGTGTCCAGCCCCTTGCCTATACCTATCCCGAAAACCTAGCCAAGTCACCTAGGTATGCTGATCCTAATGGTTCTGCTATTATAGACAGAAAGGCTTTGATTATTGAGTTTAATATGCCTGTCCTGCCGGAAAGCTCTTGGATTAACCCGGAACCGGAATATGGAACAATTCAGGCAGGGGCCTTCCCTATAACAACGGATGGTTGGCATACAATAAAATATTACGATGTCTTTGGCAATCCTTTTACTCAAGAGTTGGACATTGGGGTAATAATGGATGCGGATGCGGGCTTATCTGTTGATATTAGCCCGGCGGATTTGACTGCCGATGATGTTACTGTGCTTATCACCAGAGAAAGTTACTTTACGGGTGGCGGTATGCTCCTCTTTAAAAAGGAGGGAGACATCATCACACCTATAGCTGATGATGAATCAACAAAATGTGATATTGCAGATAAAAAACAGATAACTTTAACAGATAATGCTAACTTAGTGGTCTACATTTATCCAAGGAATACAACCTATGAAAGTTATCAGGACCTGCTTAATAATTCCGCCTTAACCTCCGGGCACAAGACAGAGATCCATATTTCAAATATATTGAAAGGTGCACCTCAGGCTGAGCCTCACTTCTATTTTACGGAGACAGGAAGGGAATATAGTTTAGAGGAACTTCCGACAGGGCCTACATCCGGAAATGTTATTGTCCGCTATACGAGTAATAGAAAGCTCTTCCCTACAGAAGGCACAGACTCAATCCATACCTTTAAATATGGAGGAAGTAACAGCTATACCTTTTCCTTTATAGACCAATTAGGTCAGGCTGGAAGCCTAAGTGTTAATTTAAATGCCCTTGGCGTAACAATAGTTCCGCCATCCTCGCAGGCAGAGGTACAGGAGGATAATGAGAACCCTCTTATTACTGTAAATATGTATGCAAAGCGGTTTGACCGTTATAGCCCGGGCGACTCCTTTAGCAGTGGTGTTAAAGAGGAGGATATCAAAGCTGCATTTGATGCAATGGCCTATGTTCAGGGCTATCTGTTTGAAGTCAATGTCCTTGACCAGTCGGACTATAAAATTGTATTAATGAAGCAAGAGCCTCCGACGGGTATTTCTTACCAAGAAGCAACAAGCCAAACCATTGAGGGGGTATCTTTAAGCGGAAGGACAATAACTGTTACAGAGGACTTGAAAGAAGATATATATGTAGTTGTTGTAGATAATGCCAAGGCTGAAACAGGTGCAGAAAAAGATAATTACGCATATATTTTGTTAAAGGCAAGTGATATGACAGCTTGGTTTGATACCATAGCACCAACTGCCATAACGGAGACTGTCTCCGATAGCTTGTACGAAAAAACGGTATATATTTCATTTTCAGATAAGGCAAATGCTGACAGTGAAAAGGAAACAGGCTTAGTTACTTTAAGCAGTCCGAAGTTAGAAAGGGCAATAGATGAAACAGGAGAAACAGAAAAATATAATGGTTGGTATAAGCTAGAATTTTATGATAATAGCAATGTAGAATTAGTCTTTCATGATATGGCAGGCAATCGAGGCACTTATACTATTAATGTGGGTGGCATTGATTCATCTAAGCCTAAGCTGACAGTTACCTGGTCACCGGCATATGTTTCAAATGATGGAGAGTTTGATATATCCAACCCTACTTTGGGACCGGTTAATACAGATGTTAAGGCAATAATAACTGCTGATAAGCCCATGGTGGAAGATACAATTAAATTAGAATATACCATTGACGGTGAGGACTGGAGAAATTGGCCGAATCCTTACCTTGGATCACCACCTTCCAGTATTGACTACACTTCCAATTCAGAGCGTGTAATTATTATCTTTAAAGGTAAAATCGATGAAAGTGAGCAAGTTATAGGGGTACGGGTGAAGGTGGAAGCCCCTAATGGCCAGGAAAGTGAGATAGTGCTCCTCCTGTCAGAAGGCGTAATAGATAAGACAGCACCTACAATTGAGGGAGTTGTAACCTATAAATATAGGGAAAACTTTACTGCACCCTATGCAGCGGAAATTGTTCTTACACCTGATGAGCCTTCCTATTGCTTAAATGCAGGCAAGGCAAATACTCTCTATGATAGTGATAATCCATTAACCATAAACACTAATAGAAATGAAACAACGACATATCGCTTTAGGGATAAGGCCGGAAATTTAGGAGATGTTGATGTAACTACCGAAAACATTGACATTACCCCGCCTAAAATCACAACGGACCCGAAGAACACCAAAGACTTTACTTCTTCCACAGTGGTCACAGTAAAAATTAGTGTGGATGAAGATTGTAAGATTGAACATGGTGAAAACCAATCATTTGATCTTGCTAAAAATGAAGAAAGAACTCTTACTTTTACGGAAAACGGAGTTTATTCAATAAAAGCCACTGACCTTGCAGGGAATACTGCTGTTGCTACGGTTGTAATCGGCAATATTGATAAAACTGCTCCAATGATTAGCTTTGATAATATGACTATCAGAGTTCGTCAGGACAGCAAATTGTCCAAATTAAAGGATATGTTAGGTGAAGGTGTAAATGTATGGGATAACTTAGACAAATTAGAAGATTTAGAAGTTAAATATAATATAGACGGCGTGAAATTAGCTGTTCCGGGTCTTTATACAGTGCCCTATACAGTTACCGACACTGCGGGCAACGAGGGATATGCAAACCGCTATGTCAGGGTATTTGATAAGGATATGCCCGGAGTCATAATAGGTGATATTATCACAGAGCCTGACGGCACCATCGTCCTTTTCCAAGGGGAGCATAAATTAACGATTGAAGGTTTAAAGACCATTGCTCCCGGTGAGATGGAGCCTTATACTATCAAGATTTGTAATGGTATTCGTTCTGAAGGGCAGATGAAATATTATTCATCGACAGTACCCGTTGATTCGGAAGGGAACTTTACATTAAGCGGAAAGGGTTTTTATACCCTATATATTAACACTCAAAGCAGACAAAGCTATCGCACTCTGCTTTATGTAGAAAAATAGGAGGGGATTGGAATGAAACGACTTATATCGTGTCTGCTTTGCATTACCATTTTAACTTCAATAATGCCTATAAGTGCATTTGCTGATATAGGAACAAAGAGCCAGCCCTACACCATAGACAATGGGTATATTCGTGTAGAGGTATCCGGAGAAAACGGCGGCTTTGTGATTAACACTGAGGAGGGAGATTTACTCAAAAAATCAGACAACAATAAAAAACTACTGTTTCATAACGGTAAATATGATACCTCTTTTGTGTCCTTTCGTGTAGATTACGGGGGTGGAAAGACAGAGGACTATATATTTGGCGGAAAGTATGGGGGTCTTAGCGACCCCAGCCGAAACGGTGTTCGTGTGGAGCAACAGCATGTTAACGGGGAGATTGTTGCAAGTTGGTCTGTTGGGAAACTAACCTTTATACAGAATATTTCCCTTGCAAATGAAGCATCAAACGAACATGGTATGGTATCTATACAGCTTGCGGTGAATAACGATAGCGGCTCAAATGTAAATGTCAAAGCAAGGATACTTTTAGATAGCTGTCTTGGTGAAAAGGATTTTGTCTATTATCAAGTGGTGAAAGATGGCGAAAATAAGCCTGAGACAATAACCACTGAACAGATTTTAAATGGGGAAGATTATAAAATTCCCCAAAACTTCTATGCTATGGATGATCCTCTAAACGCCGAAATCATGGCATATTCGGTTAACAATCCATCTAATATGCCCTATCAGATAGCCTTTGGGCATTGGAATAGCTTAGCATCAACGCTGTTTGATTTTGTCCCTAAAGAGGATTTGAATTTTACAAACAACTATAACGAATACCTCACTGCCGACAGTGCCTATGCACTCTACTACGACTTGGGAGAGGTTGCAAAGGAGCAGTCATTGCTAACCTACTATGGTGTCTATTCAAGGCATAAAGTTCCGGCTATAAACTCTGTGTCAGTGGATGTAACCGTACCCATGCGTTTAGAGCTTAACTCTGCTAAAGAAGGTTATGTTCGTCTTTCAGATGTAGGAATAGCAGATTTTTCAGCGGGAGTGGTTTTAGAAAACTATCAATCAGATACGGCAACAGATCTAAAAAATATTGCTCTGTCGATAAAGACTACCTCCAATCTTCGTGTGCTCAGCGATAATGGGCTTGAGATAGAAAGCAGAGATTTCAAAGAAATAGAACCGCTAAACATCAATTATAGCAATGTGTCGGTAGGAGAGACTATATCCAAAACCTTGTATTTTGAAGCCAACCTTAGTGAAGATGCCGCTTATGAGAGAATTACCATCAGCGTATATGATATATCCGCCGGAGAAATTGCAGATGATAAAAAAATAGGAGAAAAAATTGTATATGTTTTGCTGCCCGGCAGTGATGGCGGGGTTCCAAAGGTTAATTTCAGCTCAATGACACCGGAAATTATCTACACCTCCGGTATAAGACATTTATTTGTAGCGATTACAAATCCGTCTATGTTGGACGAGAGGGCAAATTGGGATCTATATGCCTATACTGTTGACGGGAAAGCTAATAAGAAGATTCCTCATTCGAGAATCTGGATAAACGATGGGATTATGGATGTTGCTATAGACGGTGATACAGAGCTTGCCCCGGGAAGCTGGTATCTGCAGTTAGAATGGACGGATGCTGCAGTGAGTAGCGAAATTGTCTCTAAGGCCCATCAAAAGCAGACATCCAGTCAGCTAAACTTTGTGGTCTCGGAGGATAAGAAATATAAAAATGACAGCTATGGTGTTCTCTGCGTTGTAGAATATAATATAGATAAGAACATAGGTAAAAAGACGGAAGAATATACTCATGATAGCATGTATAGATTAGAGGCCTTTGAGGATGAGGCGGCATTTAAAGAATTTAGCGCTGCTACAGATAAGTATGTTGAGATTCTTTTGATTTTCCGAGGTGAATTTACCGCAAATAGAAAGGTTATAACCGATAATGGTCAGGAGGAAGTCACCTATTATTCCGGGGTCAGCACTAAGGATTTTGATTCAAAAACTCGTGAATATTCTATTGATAATACCATTACTATAAATGGGTGTATGGATTTTGAAGATGGGACTATAGCGGTTTACTACGAATCCTATAAGAACACTGAGGGATTTAGAAAGGCGCCGATTTTGGTGGAGTTTGACGGAGATTTGCTCACCAGTGATGCAAGAACATCAGTTTGGAAAGGTAAAGCAATTTTCACAAAAATAGAACAGGGAACGAGATATTCCCTTCGCCCCTATGACGAGAATGGAAACCGACTGCCTAATTTCGATGATGAAACAATCCAGCTTATTTGGCCGTCTGTTTATGGCTTGGGGCAGACTTTAGCAGGTATGATATTTAAGCTTGCCTATGGTGAATTGGGCGTGGTTAAAGAGAAGGTTAAAGATAAGTATGGTAAAGAGCAAGAGGTAGAGATAGGGCGAGTGCTATCCTTTACCGCCAGTTTTTCTAAATCCTTCCTCAATCCCAAGGAGGGTGACAAGCCACGGGATACCTATTGGACAAAGATGCAGGATATATTTGAGTATCATAAAATGGGGGACAGCCTCTATAAGACTGTCTATGGTGAGGATAAATATAACGCTGTGGGTGATCTTAGCACAGTCAATGAAAGTGATGATGATGAGAAAGGTTTTTCCGCCTCTGTAATGGTGCAGGATGTCTTGTTTGGCTGTGGGAAAGGCTTTTATGGAGTTAATTTTAAGGTGGACTTGAGTATACAAAACTATATTGACAATCTTCCTAAGCTTGAGGGAAGCTTGGAGGTCAACACCATCAATAATTGGGCCTTTAAATTTGAGGGAGGCATGGAGCTGCCCAATTTTCTCGTTGAGGCAAAGCTATCCTTTAAGAGTAGAAATAATATTCCGGTGCCCGATGATGTTTATTTTTATGTAGGGAATTTTAAGCCCGGTATCAATATTGACGGCCATGGAATAATTTGGATAACAGGCGGTGGGGGAGGGATATCCAACCTCTACGATACTATTTTTCTCACCAAGGCGGTGCCTCCTCTTAAATTGATAATGTCTTTGGGGTTTAGTATAGTTCAAATGCTTGATGCAAGGGCAACGGTTAGTTTGGGTCCCACCGGTATCGGCTTGTCGGCGAAGGATGTAAAGATTCTCAATTTCATAAAAGTAATTCCCAAAATATCTCTTGGTCTCGAATGGTATCCGGGAATGGAGATAAAAGGATCTATGACACTTAATTTGTTCCAGGGGATTATTAAGGGTGGCGGCTATATTGTTTTGATTGGGAAGGGCTATACAGACTGGTTCTTTGAAATGTATGCCAATGCAAGAATTAAAATTCCTGAATCGGTAGCTCTTGTAGGCGGTATGGACCTGTTATCTATTGACCTTGGTCTAAATTCAGAAAAGATTTGGGGCGGCTTTGAAGTCTTAGCTATCGACTATGGGATTACCTATTATTGGGGTGAGTCGGAAGTGAACTTTACTAAGGGGGGGAACAGGGCTAAGCCTACCTTCCCGGACTTGTTAGGTCAAAAAGATATGCCTGTTTACTATGATGCAGAGCGAGACCAGACTCTATATGCACATTTTGGTACGAATATTTCCCCGCCCGTCAGTGCAGAGATTATTGATTTATCGATGATTCCAAGATTGATGGATGAAAGCCTTAGCTCAGCTTCTAACCTTAAATTGCATAAGTTTAACCTTGGCACATATAAGGAAGGCAATAAAGCTATTGTGCAGATAAGCTATGATGCAGATAATAAGGCGGATGCAGAGGCAAAGGCAACGAATTTTGAAATCATGGATAGTATGGATGAAGGCACAGGTAATTTGTCCGGAAATCCATTCCCTATAGAGTTTTTTGATGATGAATATGCAGGAAATGCATCGCAGAATGACAATGCTAATGCAAATATTACCTTTAATGAAACAACAAGTACGGCATCCTATTGCTTTACAGTAACGGATTCGAAGCATTATAATAAGGATTGGTATATCTCCACCGGGGATGTAGCATCAAATGTATTGCTTTATCATGTTGATCCATTGCCAAAGGTGAAGACAGTTTCGGGTATAGTAGGCGGCTCAAATATAGACTTGAGCTGGACCGGCTCTTCTTTAGATGAACTTGATAAAATCAGCTTTTTCTTAACCGACAGTGATGAACCGAATAATCCGAAAGGAATTGAAAATCTGGAAGAGGCTGAAGATCCGGAAGAAATTAATAATCCGAAAGAATTTGACGGCGGAATACTTTTGA
>CAZGUI010000102.1:0-7331 GCA_964528875.1 uncultured Bacteroides sp.
TCCGTTGTGCATTATCACTCAAATGCGATGCAAATATAAAAGTTACTTTTGGACTGCACAAATCTTTTTTACTTTATTTTTCTAGAACTAAAAAACGATACAGAAAATTTGTCTATTGTCAATATTCAATATTCCGAAACAAACCTTATAAAAAAACAGAAGAGGTTATATATACCATAAATATTTATATCTTTGCAAATATTAACTAAACCTCATTGATATTTAATGGAGTGGATTTCTGAATTATTTAAAGAGCATTCTGCGCTTCAAGCTGCGATTGTTCTTTCCTTAATTTCGGGTATTGGATTGGGACTAGGCAAGATTCGCTTTTGGGGCATTTCTTTAGGAATCACCTTTGTTTTTTTCATGGGAATTCTTGCTGGACATATAGGTATTACTATCCAACCTGATGTATTAAATTATGTGGAAACTTTTGGATTAGCATTATTTGTCTACTCCTTAGGACTACAAGTGGGACCCGGTTTCTTTAATTCATTCCAGAAAAGTGGTGTCCAACTGAATATTCTTGCTATTTCGATTATTGTAATTGGCACCCTATTAACACTAATTTTAAGCCATTTATTTAAAGTAGATCTCCCCAATATGATTGGGGTTTTATGTGGTGCTACAACTAACACTCCGGCATTAGGAGCTGCACAGCAAACATTAAAACAACTGGGAATGGATAGTAGCTCTCCCGCCCTAGGATGTGCTGTTGCTTACCCTTTAGGTGTTATTGGCGTAACATTAGCCATACTCTTTATTCGCAAAATATGGGTTAATGAACAAGAATTGCAAGTAGCAAACAATGACAAAAAAGATGAAACCTTTATTGCTGAGTTTCAGGTTCAAAACCCGGGTATTTTTAATAGAACCATTAAAGACATTGCAAGACTAAGTCATTCTAAATTTGTAATATCTAGGCTATGGAGAGAGGGTAATGTAAGCATTCCTACATCAGAAAAAGTATTACTACCCAATGACAAGCTACTAGTTATTACCAAGGAAAAAGAGATACCCAAATTGACGGTATTATTTGGAGAACAACAACAAACCGATTGGAATAAAAAGGGAATAGACTGGGCAACACTCGATAGACAACTAACATCACAAGATATTTTAATTACACGTCCGGATATTAATGGAAAGAAAATTGGTTCTCTACGCTTACGTAATCATTATGGAGTAAATATCAGCCATGTCTTCCGATCCGGAGTAAAACTTTTAGCTACTCGTGATTTGATCCTTCAGTTTGGAGACCGTGTAAACTTAGTGGGAGAAGCAAAAGCTATTGCCCAAGTAGAAAAAGCATTGGGTAATGTTGTAAAAAGTCTTAAGGAACCCAATCTTGTTGCTGTATTTATAGGAATGGTTATTGGTCTTTTAATAGGCTCAATACCTTTCTTTATTCCGGGAATGAGTGTCCCCTTAAGACTAGGTATAGCCGGAGGACCTATTATTGTTGGATTACTTATTGGTAAATTTGGGCCCCGATTACACTTAATTACCTATACCACAGCTAGTGCCAACTTAATGCTAAGAGCACTCGGTTTAACATTATATCTAGCATGCTTAGGATTGGATGCAGGACCTAAATTTTTCGAAACAGTATTTCAACCCGAAGGGGCTTTTTGGATTGCCTCAGGCTTTATACTGACCGTCATTCCGGTTTTATTGGTTGGTGTAATCTCCTATAAAATCCTAAAATTAGATTTCGGTTCTGTAGCTGGAATGCTATGTGGAAGTATGGCTAACCCTATGAGTTTAGAGTATGTAAACTCTACAATACCCGGAGATAATTCTTCTGTATCTTATGCTACAGTTTATCCTCTGAGTATGTTTCTGCGGGTAATCATTGCTCAGGTATTGTTGTTGTTCTTTTTATAATAATTAATTTAACCATAAATAAACAAAATATAGTATGAAAACATCTGAATTATTTACACAAGAGGAAATCTGCCAAGATTTGCGATACTTGCAGTTGCTGTCACGCAGTTTTCCTACTATAGCTGCGGCAAGTACCGAGATTATTAATCTTGAAGCAATTAAAAACTTACCCAAAGGAACGGAACACTTCCTTACTGATATACACGGAGAATATGAAGCATTTCAACATGTACTTAAAAATGCTTCGGGAACAATAAAACGGAAAGTGCACGAAATCTTTGGCAATGATTTAAGAGAATACGAAAAGAAAAACATTTGTACCTTAATCTATTATCCCGAAGAAAAGATTCAATTAATTAAAGAAAATGAAGAAAACATTGATGAATGGTACTTGGTTACTCTAAACCAACTAGTTAGGGTCTGCCAAAATGTATCTTCAAAATACACTCGCTCCAAAGTAAGAAAAGCTCTACCTAAAGAGTTCTCCTATATTATACAAGAGTTATTACATGAGTCTCCTTCTGATCCCAATAAGCACGATTACATCAACATGGTTATAAAAACAATAATCTCTACCCGTAGAGCCGACAGTTTTATTGTAGCTATGTGTAATTTGATACAACGATTGGTAATTGACTCATTACATATTGTAGGAGATATTTATGATAGAGGTCCGGGTGCACACATCATTATGGATACCCTCAGCCAATATCATAACATGGATATTCAATGGGGAAATCATGACATTTTATGGATGGGAGCTGCCTCCGGTAACGACAGCTGTATAGCTAATGTAATTCGTATTGCAATGCGTTATGGAAATTTATCGACTTTAGAAGATGGATATGGCATCAATTTATTACCCTTAGCCACATTTGCAATGGAGGTCTATGAAAACGATCCTTGCACGGTCTTTGCTCCTCGAACCAAATATGCAGATACAACGTACAACAAAAAAACATTACGACTAATCTCGCAAATGCACAAAGCTATTTCTATTATCCAATTCAAATTAGAAGCTCAGATAATTAAGCGTCGTCCTGAGTTTGAAATGGAAGAAAGAAACCTATTGCATAAGATAGATCGAGAAAAAGGAACATTTACTCTTGATGGTAAAGAGTATCCAATGTTAGATTCAAACTTCCCTACCGTTGATCCTAAAAATCCTTATCAACTAACTGAAGAGGAACAAAACATTGTAGAAAAACTCAATGCTTCATTTGTAAATAGTGAAAAACTTAAAAAACACATGCGATGCATGTTCACACATGGAGGTATGTTTTTAGTTACAAATGCTAACTTATTATATCACGCTTCTGTTCCATTGAACGCAGATGGCTCTTTTAAGAAAGTAAAAATATGCAAGAAGCAATATTGGGGAAGAAAACTATTAAAAAAGGTAGATCAACTTGCACGTAGAGCTTATTTCCAAGGAAAAGAAGACAAAAATAAGGAGTATGCATTGGATTATGTTTGGTATTTATGGTGTGGAAAAGATTCTCCCCTCTTTGATAAAGCTAAAATGGCCACTTTTGAACGTTACTTCATTGAAGACAAAGAGTTGCACAAAGAGGAAAAAGGTCATTATTATACATTAAGAAATGAGGAGGAGGTTTGTCAGATGATATTAGAAGAGTTTGGCATAGAAGGACCTCATGGACACATTATTAATGGTCATGTTCCTGTAAAAACCATCAAAGGTGAACAACCTATTAAAGCCAATGGCAAACTATTAGTAATAGATGGAGGTTTTTCTAAAGCATACCAAACACAAACGGGTATTGCAGGCTACACTTTAGTTTTCCATTCACATGGATTACAGCTTGTTCAACATGAACCTTTTGAGTCTAGACAAAAAGCAATAGAAGAGGGACAAGACATTAAGTCAACAACTTTCTTAGTAGAGTTTAATTCTCAACGCGTATTGGTGAAACACACCGATATAGGTAAAGAGTTATCTAAACAAATTATTGATTTGGAAAAACTACTCCTAGCCTACCGATCCGGATTGATAAAGGAAAAACAATAAGGTTGTATTGAGTTAATCTAAAATAATTTACCCTTCGCTTTTTCTTAACAAGCGAAGGGGTAAATAGGGCTGTAAGATGTTGAGTGAGACGAATCGTCCAAGTTAATGAGACTTTTCAGTAAAATCAAATTCCAGAAATACATTCAGTAATAGACAATGAAAAAGGAACTTTTTTGTTTAAATTACAACTTAACCTTATAACAAATTCGTTATACAGGTAAATTAGTTTTTGTACACAGCTTCAAGGGGCATAGGTTCTACTCTTATATGCTGGCTTACAGCCCTTTGTTGTGTGCAACGGCAATTTGAGGGGCGTGTGCAAAACGTGTGCAACAAAAAAAACGAGGGAGTTACAACTTAGCGTAACTACCTCATTATCAAGTACACTCACAGGGATTCGAACCCTGGACCCATTGATTAAGAGTCAATTGCTCTGCCAACTGAGCTATGAGTGCATTTGTTAAATACCATGCAAAATTACAGGTTTTATTTTATTGAGCAAAGCAAAATGTCGATAAATTTATATTTCTTTTTTGTTTATTCTACCATAGTAGAATTTGATTGACATACCATTACTCCCTTATGACTACTCTTTATTTGATATAATGGTGATGGATTTGTACGTTTTAGTGGCTCAACCTGAATATCTTTACCTACTAATATACCCTCTGCCTTTAAACGATATTCCATCGTTTTTAACACTAATTCCGGATGATTATTATCTCTACTTAAGTGACATAACCAAACATGATACAAATCTTCTCTATAATTTTTTGCTAAATAATCTGCTGCTACCCTATTGCAAAGATGTCCTATGGAACTTTTAATCCTTTCTTTTAGATAAAATGGATAAGTACCCATATCGAGCATCTCTTCATCATAATTGGATTCTAAAATTAAATAATTAGCTTTATTAATATATTGAGCTGCTGTTGGTGTAATCTCACCCAGATCGGTAAGAAATGCAAAATTCACACCACCAATATCTATGGAATATCCCACATTATCTGTTCCATCATGAGGCACTTCAAATGATTCTATTTTGAAATCTTCTAAAGTAAAAGGGGTTTCTTTTTCCAAATAACGAACACTTCCGTTGAGCTTAACTTTCATGCAATAATTTTCATTCATCCCTCTATGTACCTCTTTGGTAGCAAAAATAGGAATATGCAACTTTTCGCCCAACATACCAACACCTTTAATGTGATCGGCATGATCGTGAGTTACAAAAACAGCACGTATAGTCTCCATACCAATGTCATGCTGTTTTAAAATTTTCTTAATTCTTCGGGCACTGATCCCGGCATCTATTAATATACCATAAGAGTCTGTTCCCAAGTAATAGCAATTCCCACTGCTACCACTAGCCAAACTCATAAAATGAATAGTCATTACAAAAGTTATATATTTAAGAGCTAAAGCTTACTTACTGATTTATACAATGCTACAAAGATACATAAAAAGTAGATTATATTTTCTTTTCCTTCCTCTTATCTATTCTTTTTGTAACTTGAGCAAAAATCAATAAAGCTATAGCTGCAACTAAACCAATCACAGCAAAATAGTACCAGATGTAATGTGCATTAACACTTGCAGCTTCCCATGCTTCCCGTGTTTCAAATAATGCAGGGTCAGGACAATACTTTGTTAATAAAACACCTGCTATACCAAACCCAAAGATAGAAGATAGAAAGGAATTTAAATGACTAAATCCCAAATACATTCCCTCCTCCCCTTTTGGAGCTTGTAGAGAAAAATACTCCAGATATCTAGGAGAAATAAAACACTCAGCTAACGCTTGCACAACTATTCCTAAAACCATCATCAATGTAATATTAGTTATTCCAGGTAAAAGTTGTGCCCCAAAAAGATTACCACAGGCCATTATCAAAGCTGAAAAGGGAATCAAAAACATTCCTATATTTATTGAAGTGAGTGCTGTACGTTTTGCCATTAAACGAGTAATAAAACTAACACAAAAAACCACAATCATAGGGTTAACGTTGGCAATCCAACCCGGGCGCGCTTCCTCTCCCGCTAAGCGAATAACATATTTAGGCATAGTCGCATACAGCTGTTGTTGAACCATCCAAAATCCTGTAACAATTAAAATCAACATCAAGAGTCTCCAGTTTGTTAAGATACGAAAGAACCCCCAAACTATCTCTTTCATACTTTTCCCCTGTCCTGCTGTATGAGCAGATTTATAAAGTAAAATAACAGTGATTAGAGCAACAAAGGTCATAACAGCTGCAAAATAGTTGATGTATATATAGGCCTCATCTCCCATAACACCTCTCAATGGATCAATGATAGTTTTTCCTGTAAATGCACCAATATTTACCATCATATAAAAAATGGAATACCCTCTGGCTCGATTAACCTCTGTAGTTTCTCTTGCTACTGATGCGGATATAATTGACTTGATAAAAGCTCCACCCAACATCAAACAAAGTAACACAGGAACAATAAGCCACCGCTCAGAACTTTCTACTAAACCGGAGAATTGAGTAGTTTGTCCATAAGTAACTAGTCCTATAGATTCTAAAAGTGTAGGTAAGATACCTAGTGAAAAATAACCTATTGTTAATAAGGTAAAAGCTATAATAATTGATTTTCTAAAGCCTATTTTATCAGCGTAAGCACCCGTAAACAAAGGTAAGAAGTATAGTCCTCCAGAAAATAAACCGGAAATCATACTGGATTCAATATCATTAAAACCAAGAATATTAGAGAGATATAAAGTCAAAACTATGAATACTCCATAGTATGCCATACGCTCTAATAATTCAACTACATTACTTACCCAGAATACTTTTGAGAACTTTGCACTACTTACGTTTGCCATATCAGTTATTATCGTTTTTCTTAAAGAGCATAAAGATAGGCAATAAATTACGTGTATAGCAAACACTAGTATATCTTCTTTTTTATTTCTCATCTATAACTTGAACATCCACTTTAACTGGAAAGGATACCTTATAAACCCAGAACTCATCGATCCAAGACCAAAACTCTTCAGTCCTAAACGGAGGTGGCATTGAGTCATAGATTGATAAAAAGTTTGACTTCAGTAATAAGTAATATGACGAGGTAAAAAGACAATAAAAGAGAATATATATTTAGCCAATAAAAAATATTTGTGTATTAAATATATGCAAACTCAAAAATACACTTTCAACATATCTATCTGAATCTTAAAGTAATATGAAACAGCCACCCTATCAAATAGATATTGCCAACTAAAGGAGATAAATAAAAAACTAAAAAAAGTAGCAGAAAGTCTTGTTATATCAAAAAGAAGATCTTAAATTTGCATCGCTTTAGAAAACAAAACAGAGTCTTCTTAAGCAATATTTTGGAGAGATGGCAGAGTGGTCGATTGCGGCGGTCTTGAAAACCGTTGAGCTGCGAG
>CAZGUI010000103.1:0-7231 GCA_964528875.1 uncultured Bacteroides sp.
TTTGCGGCTTGAATTCTCTGAAAAATGTTAGACTTCAACTGTAAAAGAATCGAATTTTGTAGTATCATAATATCGTTAAGATTCCTTGTTAACATAGGATAAAATGAATATTTCAATGTGATATAAAATAGTGAAGATGTCTTTCTTACTATTTATTGTTTTATCAGGGGTGAAAATGATATTATGCACCAAATTTTAATTTATGGGATGATTCTGTTTGATTCGATTAATAATGAAAATCATATCGGTGGGCCTCCACTAAACGTAGCTCTTCATATGGCAAGAATGGGTCAAAAACCTTGGCTCATTTCAGCAGTAGGTGAAGATGCACTTGGTGAACAAGCCAGAGAAATATTAAAAAATGAAAACGTTTCCGATCACTATGTGAAGACGGATTCTCATCAAACAGGTCAAAGTGTTGCCTATATTGATGATGCAGGGATTCCTTCATTTATTCTTCAATCAAATGTAGCTTATGAATATATTACCCTTCCCGAAGAAAAAATTATCGCACTTGCTAAAAATGAATATGATTTACTTTATTTTGGAACGATTGAGCAGGAGAGTGAGGTTTCACGACGAACATTAAAACGATTATTGAACGATTTGTCATTTAAACATACTTTTTATGATATTAATTTGAGAGAAGGTCATTATTCAAAAAATGTAATCGATTTTTTATTTGGACATACCGACATATTAAAATTGAATGATGAAGAGATTTTTCTCATTAATAAAATTTTTGATTTAGGCCTATATAATGAACAGGACATTATCGATTGGCTGTTTAAAATGTATCAATTTAATATCATCATTGTCACACGAGGTAAAAATGGAGCCAGTGCTTATTCTTCTTCTTCTTGTAGACAGAATGTAGAAGGATTAAAAGTAAAAGTGAAAGACACTGTTGGTGCGGGAGATGCATTTTCAGCAGGTTTTATCGCTGAATATTTGGAAAGCAAAAATATATTAGAAGCTTTAAAGCAGGGGAATCGACTTGGTGCTTTTGTAGCATCACAGACAGGATCAGTACCAGCTATAAAAGATGGTTTCTAAAATAGAAAATAGGAGTATAGAAGACATGCATTTTATTCAAGAATTAATTCAACAACAAAAACAAGGTATACCAGTAGGAATATATTCTTGCTGTTCAGCCAATGAAATGGTTATTAAAGCAGCGTTAAAACGTGGTATTGAACGAGATACCGTTGTTCTAGT
This sequence comes from uncultured Bacteroides sp., assembly GCA_964528875.1. Lineage (GTDB taxonomy): Bacteria > Bacteroidota > Bacteroidia > Bacteroidales > Bacteroidaceae > Bacteroides_E. The sequence goes on from CAZGUI010000103.1 coordinate 1,219, forward strand.
TGAAGCTACTGCAAATCAAGTGAATCAATTTGGTGGCTATACAGGTATGGACCCTCAAAAATTTCACGAATATGTATTAGAGTTGTGTAAAGAAATGCAATTTCCAGAGGAAAAATTAATTTTGGGTGGTGATCATCTAGGCCCTTTAACTTGGGTTGATAAACCAGAAGCAGAAGCGATGGAATATGCGAGTGAGCTGGTTCGTTGCTATGCATCAGCTGGTTATACTAAAATTCATATTGATACCAGTATGCGTGTTGCTGATGATGATCAAAATATTCGTCTAAGTGATGAAATTATAGCAAGAAGAGCAGCTGAGCTATGCGTTGTTGCTGAAAACGCATATAAAGAGTTACTAAAAAATAATTCTGAAGCAATTGCACCAGTGTATATTATTGGTAGTGAAGTTCCAATACCTGGAGGTTCACAAGAAGCAGAAGATTCTCTTCAAGTAACAGATCCAAAAGACGTTCTTCAAACAATCGATACTTTCAAAGAGACATTCCATAAATATGATCTTGATGACGCCTGGCAACGTATTGTTGGCTTGGTCGTTCAGCCAGGCGTTGAGTTTGGCGACGATGAGGTTTTTGCTTATGATCGAGAAAAAGCAGAGTTATTGACAAAAACCATGCAAGATCAACATTTTATTCTGGAAGGGCATTCTACTGATTATCAGACTAAATATGCTTTACGAGAAATGGTTGAGGATGGGATTGCTATTTTAAAAGTGGGACCAGCTTTAACTTTTGCCTATCGAGAAGCATTAATAGCTCTAGAAATGATAGAAAAAGAGATTTTATCAGGCAAAAATATATGGTTAAGTAATTTTAGAGAAATTTTAGAATATGAAATGCTCGAATCACCAGAAAATTGGAAAAAGCATTATCATGGAACAGATAACGAATTAAAAATATCAAGAGTTTTTAGCTATTCAGATAGAGCGAGATATTATTTAGATAAAGCGCCTGTCAAAGAATCGATCAATCGACTATTTAATAATTTATCAGAAACAAGAATTCCACAATCTGTTCTTAGTCAATATATGCCTATTCAATATCAAAAGGTACATAATCATGAATTAAGTTCAGACCCAAGTGAATTGGCAATAGATTACATAGGCTTATATGTCGATGATTATCTATATGCGACATTAAACGAGGACTAAAATGCAATATTTTCTAGCTATTGATATTGGAACATCTGCCACTAAGACTGGCATTATTTCATTTGATGGTAACGTTGTTGATACGTCAACAAAATCCTATAAAACATACTATGGAGAATTTGGGCGTATAGAACAAGACCCTTCTGAATGGTGGACTGCTGTTTGTGAAGGAATTAAAGACTGTGTATATAAAAGTGGTATTGATAGTAAAGATATTGTAGGCATAGGTGTTGATGGTCAGAGCTGGAGCAATGTTCCCGTTTCAGCTCAAGGTGAAATATTGGGCAATACCGCAATTTGGACAGATAGCAGCGCTTCAGCTCTTTGTACCGAATACAATAATAAAATCGGTCAAGAACGTATATTTGAAGTTGGCCGTAATTTATTAATGCCAGGCTATCAATTACCTAAAATTCTTTTTAATCAAAGACATTTCCCTGAAATTCAAGAGAAAACGAAATATTATCTTTCTAGCAATGGATTTATTGCTTACAAATTAACAGGAGAAGCAAGCTTGGACTACAGTCAAGCATATGGATTACATTGTTATGATCTAGTGAAAAAGCAATTTGACTTAGATTTAGTTAAAAAATTTGATCTTGACTTGGGTCAGATTCCTAAAGTAGTTAATTCCTCTGAAATTATTGGTTCATTAACTAAAGAAGCAGCGAGTGTTACTGGTTTAAAGGTTGGGACACCAGTTATTGCGGGGGGGCTAGACGCAGCTTGTGCTACGCTTGGCGCAGGCGTATATATAGATGGAGATGCCCAGGAACAAGGTGGACAAGCTGGTGGAATGAGCCTTTGTTTAGACACTCCAGTAGCTGATCCAAAGTTGATTTTTGGTGCACATGTAATTCCTGATAAATATTTATTACAGGGAGGTACGGTTGCAGGTGGAGCAAGTTTGGAATGGTTTTCTGATCTTGTATTTCATGATGGACAACCAAAAGATTTTAAATGGTTAGACTCAATAGCTGAAAAAATACCTGCAGGCAGTAATAAATTAATTTTCTTACCCTATTTGTCTGGAGAAAGAACTCCTATTTGGGATACGAATGCTTCAGGGCTGTTTTTCGGATTACATTTTAAGCATAAGCTGCCTGATTTAACAAGAGCGGTCATGGAAGGTGTTGCATTTTCTTTAAAACATAATATAGAAGTTGCTTCTAAAGTTGGTGTTGATACTAAAGAATTGTATGCAACAGGGGGTAGCTCTAATAGCATATTGTGGACACAAATTAAATCTGATGTTACTGGTTTGAGTATTAAAGTACCAGAAAGTGATGCAGCGGCTTTGAAAGGTACGGCTATGCTAATTGGTTTAGCACTTAATATTTATAATTCAGTAGATGAAGCCGTTGAAACGATGGTACAGGTTAAAAGAACACATGAGCCAACGACAGACAATTCAGAAATTTATCAAAAGCAATTTGAAATATACAAAAAATTATATCCACATCTGAAACAGGATATGGAACTTTTAGCGAATATTTAGAAAATTATAGGAGAAAATAAAATGAAAGCAGCAGTACTTTACGGACAAGAAGATTTACGGTATACAGATTACGAGACACCTAAGATTAAAGAGGATGAGGTACTTATAGAGGTAAAAGCTAGTGGCATTTGTGGATCAGATGTTCCACGTGTACTAGGAACGGCTGCTCATTATTATCCAATTATATTAGGGCATGAATTTTCTGGTGTTATTAAAGAGGTTGGATCTCATGTCGATTCTAATTTAATCGGGAAAAGAGCAACAGCAGCACCTTTATTGCCTTGCGGAGAATGTGATGATTGCCAAAAAGGCAATTATTCTTTGTGTAAACATTATAAATTTATTGGCTCAAGTGTCTTTGGATCATACGCAGAATATGTGAAAGTACCGGTAAAAAATGTTGTTACATTTGAAGATACGGTAAGCTTTTATCAAGGGGTATTCTTTGAGCCTTCAACAGTTGCCCTACATGGTTTAAAATGTGCTAATTTTCATGGAGGAGAAACCGTTGCAATTTTGGGATGCGGAACGATAGGGATTTTTACTTTGCAATGGTGTAAATTATTAGGTGCTAAAAAAATTGTTGCATTTGATATTAATTCGAAGAGATTAGATCTTGCAAAAAAATTAGGCGCTGATGTTACCATCAATACTTCAGAAGCTGATTTTATGGATGCAGCTCAAAAAGAAGTAAATGGTAAGGGATATCCTTTTGTATTTGAAACAGCAGGACAGAATGTTACTATGTCTCTTGCATTAGAATTAGCTGCTAATAAGGCTACCGCTTGTTTTATTGGTACTTCATCACGAGACTTAACATTCAATTGGAAAAAGTTTGAGCTAATTAATCGCAAAGAAATGTTTCTGACAGGAAGCTGGATGAGTTATTCTGCACCATTTCCAGGTGATGAATGGACTAAAACGGCTGAATATTTTAGTTCAGGCAAATTACTATTTGATGATTCATTAATAGATTCAATTTATGATTTGAGTGAAGCAAAACAAGCTTTTGCACGTTTCCATGAACCAAAGGGTGTAAATGGCAAAATTGTTATTTCAAATATTCATGAATAAAAATTAGAAAATTCAGGTAGCCATATCCTATGGCCTACCTGAATAATGTTTTGTTATCTTTATTAGCTTTAGAAAATATCCTCTTACTCAGCCAATGATGAAAAAAATATCAAAAAACAGATAATTTACCGAGAGATAAGTTGATTACTACGAATGGATACACAAATATTCTAAAATAGCCAGATTTTAACGATATACTGATAGCTTTTTATAAATGCAATTGTTTAATCTGAAAAACCTATTTAGAAGATAAGTATTATTGAAAAATTTTCAGTAACTAATTACTGCTTCTGCAATAACCATAATGTCCGAACCACGATTTGAGTATGCTGAATCATCGACTTTATAAAGCACATACCAAGTTTGATTATAAACTTTTCTAACTTCATATTTTGTATTATCTCAAATTAAAAAATCTCCGTCAATTTTCCACTCAAAACTTTTTGTATCATATTCATATCTAAAATGCCCATATCCATTTTCTGAGAATATCAATAAAAAATAATCAGTATCATTAGAATCTCTAAATGAAAAATCGTTTGGGAAAACAGACAGCAACTCAGTATTGGATAATCTTTGGATATCCTTTTGATGCTGTTTTAAGATAAAACCATTAAAATCAGAAACAGCTTTTTGTACCTCGCCTTTTGTTTCACTTTGTATGCGTTCTTTTAATAATTCTTGAGTTGACTCCTTTTTGCTTAAACTATCTTTAAAATTACCAAGATCATCAAAAATTTCAATTGCTTCTTCCAATTTTTGATGTTCTTTTAGTTTAAGTGCATTGGCATACATGATAATCTTCATACTATCTTTATAATCACCTAAAGATTCAAATATGGATATAGCATCTTTTACTTGACCTTTATCATAAAGTGAATTTGCTGAGATATATAAATCATTTTTTAATGTTTCTAATAAGCTATTACTATCTTTATAATCACCCAATCTTTCCAATACTTTTATTGCTTTCATATCATCTTCTGTGGAATTACTGTTTATAAGAGACAGACATTTTAAATAATTTGCTTCATCTACCATATCTCTAGAATCTTTGTAATTGTCTAGACTAGTAAAACTATCGATCGCATCATCAAAATTTTCTTCCGACAAGAGATTCATCGCTTTCTTGTATTCAGAAGATTGTTTTTGCTTTGGAATAATGACTTTAGTAATTAAGGCAATTCCTAATAATAAAATAATAATTATTGCAGATATTCTAGCTAATATTTTTTTGGTTTTATCCTGCTTTGATTTTTTTTTCTAATAATTCCTTTTCTTCTTGCTTTTTATTTTCTCGATCAATAAAGGCTTGTTTTTCTAATCTTATATCAGCGTTTTCTCTTAATTTATTTTTGTCTAAAGCTAAGATTAAGTATTGAAAAAGACAATGACATTTTGGACATGTGGAATGAGTGCTTATATTGCCGCAGCTACATAAAAATAAGCCCATCTCTTCTTTTGGTACAAATTTACTTTGCGAACTTGTTTCTAGCTGAAATTGCTCGAACAAAGAAAAATCATTAAAAAAACTCTGCAAAGTTTCGAATTCAGGCAGGTTTTCCCAAGATAAATTATTATTTTGCCAAATACTATTATCAGAAAAGACAACTTCAGTTACAGCTGGAATAAACTTTCTAGTTATATTTTCTGTAATGAGAATTGGATTTTTTTCACCAAAATTCATTTGTGGACGAATTTCAATATCTAAATATTGATGTTCTACAATTTTCTCAATCTTGTTATTATTCGATTCAAGACATTGAATTTTAATCTTGCAAGATATAATAGTTTTTTCCGATAAATTCTTTATTTTTAATTGAGCAATTAGCCTTTCGAGTTTTAAATCCTTTAGTAAAGCTCCTTTTTCTATTAAAACAGGACTTCCTGCCAAAAAATAATTGTCTTCAATGCGAAATAACTCTTGATAACGGTTCATCTTTTTTCCTTTATTTAAATAGTAAAAAGTAAAACTAATTATTTCATTTACAATGAAGGCAAATCAGAATAATCATTATTTTTTTCTTGAGAATCATCAATAAGCTTGTTTTTAATATCTTTGACATCATTGGTTATTTGACCAAATGCATAAATAGGGATTGAAGCAAAAATAAAAGATAATCCAATTGTTATAGGAATAACGAGAATAATTGGATTATCAATATCAAATAAGTAAAGTATCTCTCCAATTAATGCAACAATTGCAATTGATGCAACAATTATACCTAGCACGGCAATTATTTTTGCTAATACTTTTAATGTTTCGCCTACAT
>CAZGUI010000104.1:0-7135 GCA_964528875.1 uncultured Bacteroides sp.
TGATAAATCTCATACTTGGTTTTATCGGGTTCTCGCAATCGATGTTCTTTTACATTTTCTTTTCCGAAAGAGAAATACAGTCCGTGCTTTTTTGTAAGTTCCTTGCAGATCTTTTCGCTTCGGAAACGGTCATTGCTGTCAGATATTGTTTTCCCGTTATTATCCACTCAATTAAAAACCAGATGAATATGCGGGTGTTCTTTATCGAAGTGCCGGGCAATGATGTATTGAGTATTCTCAATGTGCATCTGTTTCATGTAGTCGTGTGCGATTTCTAGCATTAATTGACTGGACAGCTTATCGCTATCCTGTGCGGAGAAATCCAACGATATATGACCAACTGATTTTGACACACGATCATTTAGACTAGCTTGCGTAACGAAACTCTGAATAATGGAAGGCTTGTTTTTTAGCCTGAGACCGTCGGCATCAAGAATCTGTGTATCCTTTTGCTTATCCAGAATATAATTGATTACGCCTTTAAACGCTTTTCCTTTTACTATTTTTGCTATCATCTTCTATTCGTTCAATTACTTTATCAATCTTATCCGCCAGATAGAAATATTCATTTCGGGTGTTGGTATATCCTTCTGTATTTGCTCTTCGGGCAATCTGATTGAGATTATTTTCCATGCCGGAAAGCTTTCGGATATAATCATTCATCTCGGGAGTAAGTCTTGGGTAAATTTTACTCCCGGCTATGCATTGACGAACATATTCGCTCCGACTCATTCTTGCAGAATCGGCTTTTGCTTTGAGCGAATAATATTCTCTAGTATCCAGTTTTATGCTGACCATATAACTACGTTTTTCAGCTAATTCTTTGGTGGGGCGACCACTCTTTTTTATCTTTTTCATGTGATTGCTTCCTATATGAATTTATCTTTAGGCCAACGGGATAAGCCTCCCGATTAGAGGGAGCAAGTGGGTTTTGGTATGACCAAAACATAAACTTGCTCCTCAAAAATCATAGATTTTCAGTTAAAGCTTAAATCCGGTCTTTTTACGAGGATTTACTTTCTTCTTGAAAGAGTTGTCTACGACTAAATCAAATTCTTTTATCAATGTTTTCAAGACTGGATTGCGTTGAATCATGGCTTGTAAAATTGCCGTAGGTTGTTTCGCCTCAAGTAGAAAATCGGCGATATCGTATCCTTCTCTTTGTTGTTCAGGCGTTGCTTTTTTTTCGAGAAAATCGAAAATCTCCACTTCAATATTCAAACTTTTTATTTTTTCAGATTTATATTTCCAATCGTCCCATGCCCCCAGATCAGGAAATAGAATAACCTTTCTATTTTTAAGAACTTGCAAATTTTCATCACTAAAGCAACCGTGTTTTCCTCCTGTAGCGATCCATTGGAATTGGGACATATAGAAAGCAGCTATTAATGCTGTCTTCTCACTTTCTACAATTGCCACCGGTTGGTTTTCTTGATTGTGAAGTAGGTGTTCTCCGAAAAAACATTGTTTCAAATTGTATTTTTCTTGTTTAAGTAGTGAATGTGCCCATGTGATGTGGCTGTATGGGTGTTTTATTCGTTTCCCTGTCTCTGGATTATATAGCATAACCTTTCCTGTGCGAACTTTCCCATTGATATCTGTTTGCCAGAAAACGGTAGCACCCTCCCAATGTTTAGCCGAACCAACCCTATATTTAGTCATAAGAGCTAAGGAATCCTCCTCGCCAAATTGAGTTGCTAAATATTGAAAAAGTTTATTTTGTTTATAGTGGCTGAGCGAAGATTCGACCAAGCTGTTATCCATGTAACTCGTTTCTTTTTCTTTCACCGGTGTATGATTTCTTGATAGTAGCCTTTGGAAAACAGCAAACTCTTCTCTTTTATCCGGGTTCTCTTCAAAATATTGTTTGGGAGTAAAATGGTACCCGCATTTCTCTTCCCGGTCGCATCTCCCAACATAATTGGGGAATGAAAACTTATTCTCGGAATCAATGTAGCGAGAAAAACATCGTTTTTGTTCGCAAGCCGGGCAAGTATGTCGGCTGGCAATGCCTCTATATGGTTCTAATCTATATCTATAATGACTCATGTTATTTATTCTATTTTGAACACTTTCCACACTTTAGATAGAATGGTTGCTGAAAATCAACGAGTTGAACATGTGTTGAAATGTGATTTCATACATTCAAATTCGCATTTTCAAGATAATGAGTTAGTTAAAAGGTGAAAAAGTGAATGAATTATTAATTTCAAAACCTCTGATTATCTGACACTTGATTCACATAATGGAGAAAGTGCAGAAAATGTATCAAAGCATCTTTCTATATCTTCCATGCTTGTAGTTATCAAATAAGCTGCCTTTGAATTCACTTAGGATTCGTTTAAATCTATCCGCCGAAATGGAGAACTGCGAAGCAATTTGTATCCCTTCTGCTGTTGAAAAATCAGGGGGAAGAGCATTGTATATTCGTTGCTTGTCGGTAGGTAATTGTTCTAATGTAGCAGTAGTACCAATAATTTGCTGAACCTTTCGTGCGGTTTGTTGGTAGTATTTTACGAGCTCAATAGCTCCCTCCGCACTGACAATATCAATAGCATCTTTCTTTGCCTCCCCACAAAGCCAACGAGTCATTTGTAATATCAGGCAAAACCGGATTGCATATATTTCCAACTTGCTGTAAATGCCCATTAATGTCTCGTTTATTTCCCGATTACATTGATCCGTATTTTCTCGTTGCCAGTCGTATAATCGATTCTTAGCATCTTCTTGAAAATGTAGCTCAATAGGAATTATATCTCCATTGTCATCAACGACAAAATCAAGCTCAATTAATTTTTGTACTAGATTGTCCCATGTTGGAATTATATGCCGAGACAGTTGTCGGTCATTCCAGTATTGCTTCTCCAGATTGTTTGGCAACACGAACAAGATACGATCCAAGAAGCCGTTCTGGTTGCGATCTCCTTTTGCCAATTCTTTTAATATGCCATGCTGAATGGTGCCAATTACTCCAATAAAGGAGTTTTTGACAGAAACAGAGTTCTTTGTACCACGCCGATCTAAGATAATAGGCTTCCCGTTGTAGAGTGATAGCCAAAATTGCTCTTCCGAACCTTTTGTGTAGCGATTGAAATTCTTAAACCAGGAGGCTAATTCATCCGTATATAAGCAAATACCTCGTTTGTTGTTCTCATGGATAAATGCCAAACATTCCGGTGTAATATCTGAGACTACAAATTTCTTTAGGATAGGTTCTTGTGGAATTTCGATAAGTCCTTGTTCTTCTCGCTCTTTCCGGCTGAACGAAAGCAACTGATCGTATTCTTTGTACTCTTTCTTGAACTTAACTGTACTTTTTGTATCATGTTCGAATAGGGGATGAAAAGCAAAACTTAGCGGGTGACTTTTATTGACTCCCGGCCGGCCAATCAATGCTGTATAAAGAATCGCACTTTCCGTCCAACCTTCTTTTAGCTTTACCACATGCGTATTACCAATGCCAACCGACAAGACAAAGCATAAGGATGCCGCAATATAGTCAATGGGGTAGTTGAGACATTCTCCGGTGGTATAGATGATATCTTGTATTTGATGAGGGAATACTTGAACCGGATAATCCGATCCATACATCTTTCCTTTATAATGTAGAGCCTCGTAAATGATGCCCTCTGCTGTAATTTTATTTTCCATAAATGCAGGATTTAAAAATTACGAGATGAAGGTTTACGGCGGACTCCCTGATTGATACAAGCTTCAACCTCGTCTTTCAGTTCTTCTACCGTTTTCTTCTTGCCTTTAGTAATCCACTCCAGCAATTCATCTTCGAAGAAGAATAGTTTCTTACCACGTTTATAACATGGTATAAGCCCTTTTCTCACTAACGCATAAACGGTTGGTTTGGCTTTCATAATCAACCGACACGCATCTTCAATTTCTATCGGAACTCGTTTTTCTTTTGAAGGTGTCTGCTTGGTCTCCACCATTCCTTTGAGTTCTGATACTTCTTTAATCAGATAAGCAATCGCCTCGGGAAGCTTATCGAAAGTAATTTCTTCTTTACGCATAATACAATTGTTTTTAATTGATTCAGCGCAAAGAAAAGTGGTGCTTCAACGGTGATACGAGACACCGGAGAAACACCACAAAAACATTTTGATATGCTAATCGTTATTGCTTATCCAACACTCTGAGATCTTCTTGTATTTTGATTGTAGACTTAGGTTCAAATATTTTCAACTTCTTTTTCACTGTTTCCAGCTCCATTTCTTTCAACTTTTCTTCAAACACTTTTTTAAGGAACCGTGAAGCTCCCCATTGGTCGGTAATATTAAAGTGGTTCCAGAGATTCCAACCAAAGTGGCAAATATCAATCGTAGTTAGCTCTTTTGTTTTTATGGATTGAATAGAAGCATTCTCTAAATCGTTCCCTTCTGCATACATCTCTATGTAATTGCAAAGCAAATCCATATCAGCATCTGAAAGATGTGGAGCAGATGTTTTCTGCGTATACTGAATGGCTGAATTTATTTTCTCAATATGCTGCTGATTAAGTTCTTTTTGCTTTTCTGCTCGGATTTCATCCAAGGAAAGCGGCTTGGTTCCTTCTTGCTCGTTCTCCTTTTTCTTTGATTTAGAGAAAAACAGCTTGGCGGTTTTATCCAATAACCCCTGAACAAGCACAGTCAAGACGCAATAAGATAATACTCCTAATCCGGTAATAAGCCAGAAAATTGTGTTTGCCGAGAATTCATCAACTCCTTTACTCATGACCATAATTCTTACAATGAGAGCAATAGCCAAACAGACAATTGTGACTGATAGGTAGATTATGATATATTCATAGTATTTATTCTTCATCAGTATTTCTTTTCTTATTGTGGGGTTTAGTATCCTACTAATTATTCTTATTAATCAGATTGACTACCACTTTTACCATTACATCTTTCTCTTCTGTTCGACTTTCAGCAATCATCAGCGTGAGAGCCACAAGTGTATTATTCTCAATAAGCTTTGTCCCATCCGATTTATAGAGAATACCATTTTTTTCTAAGAACCAAAGGAATAGAAGCGCAGCTATTCGCTTGTTCCCATCGCTGAATGAGTGATTTTTGGTTACTAAATACAAAAGCATAGCCGCTTTTTCTTCTACGCTCGGATAGAGTTCCTGCCCATCGAATGTTTGGTAGATCGTATTAATAGAGCTTTTGAAAGATTCATCTTTCTCGTTTCCAAATAAATTACTTCCACCAAACTTGCTTTTTAGAAAACCAATGGTTTCCATGGCACTCTCGTAAGTTGCCCGAAAAGTTTCTTTGGGTGTAGTATGTTCTACTGTCAGTTCTTGATAATCGTATCTATCCAATGTGTCTAATGCATAGGTAAAGTCGCTAATGACCTGCAATAATCCGGTAGCTTCATCCGCTGACAGTTCTTTGGCATGTATAACATTTGATAAAAGCTTCACTGTTTGTTTCAGGTCACTATACTGTTGCAATTTAATCTTTTCATTCACAACGTATCCTTTCACAATATATTCTTTTAATATCTTATTCGCCCAGATACGAAACTGGATGCCTCTGTTGGATTTAACTCGATAGCCAACAGATATTATCATGTCCAAACTATAGTGATCTGTATTATAAGTTTTACCGTCTGCAGCAGTTGTCGCAAATTTTGCGACAACTGAAATTCCCGCAAGTTCTTCCTTCAATGCATTGTTTACGTGTTTGCCAATTGTCTTGACAGATCTGCCAAACAGATCTGCCATTTGTTGACGATTAAGCCATACTGTTTCATCTTCTAATCTTACTTCCAAGTTGGTTTCGCCATCAGGAGTTTGGTATAATACAATTTTATCTTGATCCATATTTTCTTATTATTTTATGCAACACTGTTGTCTCTATTATTTCAAACTTATTTTATTGGCGGACTCTCTTTTCTTTGAATTTACTAATTCAGCATACACTTGCGTAGTACTAACATTCTTATGCGTAAGCATTTTACTTACCGTATAAATATCTATACCTAAGGCAATCTGCAAGGTAGCAAAAGTGTGGCGAAAATAATGGAATGAGATCTTCTTTGTTATCCCAGCCTGTTTTATCCAATTTTTTAACGGCTGTTGAACCATAGAGCGTTGTAGCCCTTTAAACACTTTACCTTTGCCACGTTCACCGCACAGTTCCAAGGCTTCGAAACTGATGGGAAGTGTTGTTTCCGTATCCGTCTTTTCAGTTTTTAACTGTAGGCAATAACCATTATCTGCTCCAAGAACAATATCATTCCATGTTAGATTTAGGATATCGCTAATCCTCAATCCCGTCATACATGAAAATAGTGAGGCATTTTTAAGCACAGGAATACTACAGGGCGTATTTGCCAAAAGCTTCACTTCATCATGAGTAAGGTATTCTTTGCGAGCATCCTCATATTCGATCTTTTCTAAGAATTCGTTCACGTTTTCCTTAATCCTCTTGTCCCGATAAGCGATTTTTAATAATCCCCGAAATGTCGAAAAATAACCAGCGGCTGAATTGCGAGCTATTTTTTGTTTCGGCCTATTTAATTGTTTGGTAGTCAATAAATATGCACGAAAACTCCTGCATAGTTCCACATTGATATCTCCAAAAGTGCATTTCCCATTGACAAAACGCTCAAAATGGGCGTAAACCATCAACCATTTCTGGTCTTTGGTTTTACACATTTCTTTGAAGTAGGCAAGAAAATCGCCTTTCATCTTGTGTTTATCTAAGAATCCATACTCTTCATTTATCAATGATTGTACACGAATGGAACGAATGGCTTCGGCTTTCAGAAGCATTTCATTATTATATTCACGCTCTACTTCATTCTTTGGACGTTGGTATATATAAATACCTAAATACTCTCTCCGGCTCATGGCCATCGTTTCGGGATTACGAATAGCTGGATAGAAATCAAGATATAGGCTTTCCATATCATTTTTAATAGGTCGGCGGCGTACAGTAACTTTGGATACGGACATGGCTTATGTTATTATGGGATTCTCTAATATTCGGTCTAAGTCGGGTTTGGATATCTTGATGAATTTTCCATCTTTTAGTTTAGGCACATTGTGGTATTTCACATAGTGGTATATCTGATCACGACTCATATTATATTTCTCCATTGCCTCTGCAACTGTATAATACTCTTG
>CAZGUI010000105.1:0-7055 GCA_964528875.1 uncultured Bacteroides sp.
AGGTTTTTGGCAAATTCCTGTTCCGTTTTAGAATCTGTATTTATGAAATCATATATATGCTTCTTTAGGACAGCATCGGAACGCAACATGTTTTGCTCATTGCCAAATATTGTTTTAGCATCAAACCTTTCGTCTGTTCTGTGATAAACAATATTGTTGATAATCATGCTCGCTTTGGCTTCATTAATCAGGTTCGAACATTTTGCTATAAACTCTTCCGGGTTTCTGCGGAACATCAAAAACTTGTCGGGCTTAATTTTCTTAAGAATAGCTACTATTGTACTTCGTTTTAGATTGGTGAGATCTTCTATTTCTCCAATTAGGTCGTAAACTGTGTCACTGTATATATCTGTGTTTATAGTCTCATTGGCAGTATTAGTTGTGACAATTCCTTCACCTTGTTTTAGTTCTTCTTTTGAATTAACCTGACGTTGTTCGCCGGTGATAATCTGATAAACACGCTGGCTTATACTTAAGTGTTTATTTATTTGATTTTTACTCTCCTCAATCAATTTGGGTGTATCGAAATTAACTTCATAGATGGTTTTTAAATTAATCTTCTTCCAAAGCTCCTGAAACTCCTTCTTATCATAATTCTTGTTTGTTGTAACTGTCACAGTCTTTCGTTCATCGCCGGGCATTGGTGGCACGCCCATATATACATTTTGAAGCAACGAGGAAATAGATTCTGTGTATGGTTTGAATGTGCCGGGAAGACTTAGTTCGCCATTTTCTATAACAATTTGCCCCTGCTCGGTTACCTTATTGTCTTCGTTCAGAATATTTCTTACACGTAATTCTACTACAAGGTTTAGGGCTTCGGTTTGCGTCAGCTTTTTAGTTTCGCCTTTTTCATTTGTCAATGTTTTATTGGTGAAATAGGCAGCGTCGGCAACTACCGGGCGTTCGCCCAATGTGTCTGCAATCTCTTTTTGAAGACCTTTGGCGAAGTTTTCGTAACTCTCCGAGGCTACTACAGTAAGTCTGTTGATGTCGTGAACCTGATTGCCCAATAAGTCTGAATCCTGACGAACACCCTCTTTGTTGACACACAGGCGCATACCGCGACCCACTTCCTGACGGCGACGAATTTCAGAACCACTGTCAGTGTTCTTTAAAGTACATATCTGAAACACGTTAGGATTGTCCCAACCTTCTTTTAATGCTGAGTGTGAGAAAATGAAACGTGTAGGCTCTTCGAAACTGAGCAGACGTTCTTTCTCTTTCATAATTAGTTCGTAGGCTGACACGTCTTCCGAACTATCGCTGCCACGCTTGACTGTTGGATCTATCGCTCTTCCTTTTTTGTCGATAGAAAAATAACCTTGATGCACCTGGTGAGCATCGTCGCGGCTCAGGTACTCCTGATATTCTTTGGGTGCGTATAGTTTATGAATTTTATCAGCATCGGTGTCGTACAGAAAATCTGTGTATTGAGGGTCAAACAGGTCTATATATTGATTGACTACTCTTTTGTACTCTTCCTCAAACATCCTGGCATACTCACCGGGTTGTGGTTCTCCATTCTCATCGTATTGCCGGTACTTGGCTACTTCGTCAATAAAAAATAGTGACAAAACTTTGACGCCCTGCTGATACATTTGCTTCTCTTTTTCAAGATGCGATTGAATAGTTTCACGTATCTGAATTCGACGGAAGAGGCTTTCATCTTCATTATTATTCAATATTTCGCCCGGGAAAACGTCATGACCTGCAATAACTATCTTATTTTGATGTCCGTCTATTTCGGTGATGGTCATATTTTTGTAAGCAGGCATCTCACCCGAAAGCTGGTATAGATCATCGCCTTGTTTCAATCGTCTGCGAACGCGGCGAACTCCCTGACCGGAACGAATTTCAAATTCAACTACCGCAACGGGTGCTTTATTGGCACTGTATTCTATATATTCTAAGTAGAGATACCCTGACGTTCCTGTTGTACCTTTTAGACTTATACCTTTCACCTGTATCTTTTTCACCAACTGCATTCTGTATGCGTCCAAAGCATCCAACCTGAAAATCTTGTTATACACTTCGGCATGTGTGGCGGAGTAGCGCAAGGTAAAGAGCGGATTAAACTCTTCCATCTGTTTTAAAGCAGCAGAACCTATACGACCTACAGCTTGCGGCTCATCAATAATAAGAATGGGGCTAGTTTTGGAAATTATCTCAATTGGTTTTCGCGAACCAAATTGGTCAAGCTCCTGATATATTCTTCGGGCAGCAGCACTTCTTGCAGCAAAAGCCTGTGTGTTGATTATCATCACACTTATTCGGCTGTCAGCAGCAAACGATTCAATGTCTTGCGGGCGTGCAGAATTGTATATAAATCTATTTATCTTGTGTCCGTATATCTCCTGGAAGTGTTCTTCGGTCATATCAAATGATTTGTGAATACCTTCTCTAATAGCAATGCTTGGCACTATGATGATAAACTTACTCCAGCCATAACTTTTGTGTAATTCATACATGGTGCGGATATAAGTATAGGTTTTTCCCGTACCGGTTTCCATATCAATGGTGAGATTGAGACCAATATTCACACCGGGAACCGTGTCTATAGAACGGTTCTTTATGATATCGTTATTCTTTTGAACCTCTTGTATGTTTTCTAATAACTGTTCAGAAGTAATTCTCAAAGGACTGTTTCTATACCCAATATCCTCAAACAGTTCTTCGCTAAAACTAGACTGAATAGCGTTTTGTGTTTCCTGCTTGGCTCGCTTTATCAGGTCGGCACTACGTTGCAGTGTAAACTTGTTAGTCTTTATCTTTTGCCCTGCAAAACAATCGACTACAGCCTTTACTGCCTCCAACTGAAAGCCTTGCTCTTTAAATTTTATCTTCATACTATACGTGACTATTCGGTAATTTGATTGACGTTAAAACCTATCCCATTGTTGTGTTATACAATATGTGTCAAAGATATATAAAAAAGGGGGTTGAGGAAAATTTATTATTTAGGGGATGTGTTGGCTTTATTGATAGATAGTTATAGCTGCAAGACTTGAGTATATTCGTTGTCGGTCTTATTGTTATCATCCCATGTGAATTTTATTTCTATCTCTTTGATCGGTGACTTAGGTCTGTCTAATAGTACTCTGTATGTGCCTTGAGGACTAATTTTTTTAATAGGCTCATTTACTTTGGCAAATAGCGTTGTATGTTCACCAATAACTTCGAAACTTATGTTTTTAGCATCGGCTTTCCCATAATTGTATATGTCCAGTTTCATATGACAGAAATTTTTGAAAGACAGGCTGCCTCTAATCATTGCTTTGTTGTTTTCCGTCTTCTCTTTTTTATTTTTATGCCAGAATAGATATATAGATATTGCTGCAGGTATTAAAATAGCTATAATTGAAATTACAAAATTAGCTTTTACCATAATTAATTTGTTTTATAATTTTTACATTAGAGCACAGAAGATTACATAATGCTATTTTCAACATCACTTGCCTTACCGTAAATTTGTTTAGCAAACTGGTTGGTATCATTGATAAGTTCTAAGAGTTGGTTTTTAGTGGGAGTGAAGTAATCATTATTTTTCCTACGCCCATTTTTATGAGCAAGGAGATTTCTGTAGTACATATGTTTTTTTATTTTCTCATCTGTATCTGTTATTGAAACATTAAAAAGTGATTTTATGTTATCCTTTATAGTGTCAATATTATTATATGCTTTTCTCATGGCAAAATCAATAAGCTTTTGTTCCCAAGATGCGCCTTGTAATGTTTCTAATTCTTTTTGATATGATTTCCTAAGATGTTTAACATGAGCTTCCATATCTTCCAGGCTGCTGGTAATTTTAGTGATTATTATATCTGACACAAAAGTTTCAAGTGAGGTGACAATATTCATATAGAACAATCTATAAAGTATTTTACGATGTTTTTCTGAATCTATATTTACATCAATAATTTCTTTAATGCTATTAATTCGTTGTTCATAATCCTCATACACATTTTCATAATCCTTGTATAAAAATGATGCCCACTTGCAATCTGAGGCAAATTCATATTTTGCATAATACTCATTGAAGATTTATTGCGGGTGTTTTTCGCTTATTTCAAGGTAAGCATAGCCATTTTTATCTTTCTTATTTGGTTCTATTACTTCAGCTCCTTCTGGAGGTAACTCATAGAACGTACCCCCTTCAATTGCTCTGAAGTATGGTGTTGTAACAACAATTCCGGCATTAACGTATAATTTCTTTGCCATCTTATTGGTATCTATTTAATTAGTTTGTTATTCTTGTATTTTATTTAAGATGTTCAAAATTAAAGATATTATGCAGAACTTGCAAGTATAAGGGCGTTATAAATCTGTATGATTTTCTGTTATCTATACAGATTTGGGGTGTGTCCTCTCCCTCATTTTTCTCACCTTTGCCTTATTCTATAAAACAAACAAAAAAGATGCAACAAAAGATGGGATATTTATTGATTGGTGTAGGAGTGATTTTGATAGTTTGGGGTGCTGTGGTGGTTACAAAACCAAAACAGGAGGTGTCGGCGAAGGTTGAGCAAGTGGTTGAACCTGTAGTTGCCGAGCCGGTAGTTACTGTGCCTGAAGTATCGCCGAAAACTAATGAGCAAATTCCGGTCAATGAATCTGCATCATCGCAGCAAGACGAAAGCTATGCCAAGGGGTTGGCTTTTGAAGAATTTGTTGTGAAGCGCTTCGATCCCAATTTTTTCACCATCAAGGAGTGGCGCGGCGACAAACAAGTGAATGGTGTGTATCCTGAGTCGAATACTTATCCTGACTTGGTTGTCAACTTCAATTATAGAAAGGAAAAGGTGAACGTTGATTTTGCTGTTGAATGCAAATGGCGACAAGGTTTCTTAAAAAACGAAGTAGAATGGTCATACGCACAACAGATTGAGCGTTACAATCAGTTTTCGCGCGAAAAGAACTTGTCTGTGTTTGTTGCTATGGGCATTGGCGGCGAACCCGATGCTCCCGAACAGATGTATATAGTGCCACTTGAAAAGCTACAAAAACCTTCCGTATCGTTTGATGAGCTGAAGCTATACAGACGTCAAGACCCAAAGAGAAATTTGTATTGGGATACTAAAAAGAGGGTGCTGAGGTAGGGGAATAGCTATCAATCAAAATAAAAATCAGTAACATCGCCTTTCATGGTTCTATTTAAAACTGTGTCTATATTCTGTCTTTTTTTATTCCCTTTCGCATTAGTACTATAATTAATACCGCTTGCATAATGTTTTACACCGGGGAGTTCTTTTGCCAGCTGATTCCATGATTGTTTCCATGTAGCAGAAGTATCAGTAAAGTGCGGATGTTGCAGTACAATTTCCGGCTTAAACTTTTTCGCTGCGCTTCTGAATTCGGTGCCTAATTTATACCTCCATCCGTCAGGGTTTGCAGCTGCTCGTCCTCGTGGGCTATAAACAGTTAAGTCGTGGCATCCCAGAAGCATTACTCTTTGATTATTGAGTTCTATAAAATGAGTGTCAAGATCGTTGAATCGTATTAAACTGCTTTCCTGATATCCAACTGGATAAAACTTTCCAGTCCAGTGAATAACTTTCTTCTTTTTTAAATCATAGATGGCCACTAACTCTATACGTTGATAACCACCTCTGCTATAGCCATCAATACCTATTGAAAAATAGTCGGCAGTCTTTTGAAGTTGTTTAAAAACACCGGGAGTCAGTCCTTTAAAAAAAGAAACAATTTCCTTGTTTGCTTTTTTCTGTAGTAAAGTTATCGTTTCTTGTTCAGGATCTTTGTAGTCCGCCACATAATCTATACTTTCAGGAAAGTCGAATATCAGAAATCCACCGGGTGTAAGGATAAACTCATAGGTACTCTTACCATATTCTTTTTTCAGGAACCTTCTAATTACACTTTGCAATCTATTATTGATTGCTTTGCCATTTGTTTTGCTGTACTGTTTTTCTGTAACAACTAGTCTTGCAATTTTGTGCTTGCCATCTTTTGGAGTAGTTTTGGTCGATTCTTTTTCCATGATGTTTTGTTTTATATTAGTTGCATATGGATGATATCAAATGGATTGTAGGTTTTGTACATAAATACTTTATTATCTTACTTTCCCATTCTTTCTTCTTCAATCTCCTTCAGCGATTTCCCATTAGCATCTTTCCAACCTTGAGGCCCCGACATATTTCTTCCTACAACAACCGCACCCGCAGCTGAGGGTGCGCTGAAAATAACATCACGTTGGAATATATATCTGTCGTCCAGGAGTTGAAGGGCGCCACTTTTGATTAGTTTTTCTTTTAGGTTTTTGTACCCGAGTCCCATGCTTGGTTTTGTATCTTTTACAGCTTCCGAGCCTTTGAGTACTACGATGCCTTCGTCGGTTTGCAAGGCTTGTGCTTCGACTCCAACCATATTTAGATAGAGCTTGAGTGGTTGTTCGTTATCTTCAGTGGACGTTTCTGTAGTTGTTCCCGGTTTGATGGGTTTGGCTACTTTTTCCAAAAACTTATGACCTAACACACCAATGAGTAGTTTGATATAAGTCAGAAACTCCTCCATGGCAGCTTGGTCGGCACGGGGAAGGGGAGAGGCTTGAGGTTCGTTGCCATTTTTCTACTATATATCGCTTAGTGGAACGTGCTATTTGCACCAGGCGACTTTCAAGAAAGCGAATGTGTGATTTGGTAAGGTTTTCGTCTTTACTCACAAAGAAAATGACTTCGTTCCAGAACTCTTTGTTGGATACATGGTTTTGAAGTCTTGCATATACATTTTCCGTTTCACCTATATATACTTTATTGTCGCCGGTTTCTTCGTCTTGTCCGAAAAGGAAGTAAACACCTGGCTTTTGACTTTCTTGTAATTGGCTTAACTCTCCAACACGACGTCGGGGACATGATATCGATTGAATCGTTTTGTTTACTAACTCAGCCATCTTAATACCTGTCACTGTCCCGTCTGTCAAAAATATTCTTATGCTTGATCCGAAGCTTGTCATGATGTTATATTAAGTTATGGCATCCTCCTCAATTGTCTGTCTCTACTGTATCTTATTTAAGATGTCCAAATTTAAAGATATTATG
>CAZGUI010000106.1:0-4172 GCA_964528875.1 uncultured Bacteroides sp.
GAAATAATATAGTCTTGTGTAATTCTCTCTTGTTCAAGGCGATTATGTTCAGGTTCTTTTCGTAAGTGATTGAAAATTTCAAGTTCATCATCTCTTAAGTTTTTTGGAATCGAGTTATCTGGAAGCTTCTTATCTGAGCTAACTGCAAAAAACTTAAATGTTTCATAGGTTTTTTTATCCATACAAAGAGAAATAGTATGTGGAAAATAATTTCTAAATTTTGAAAGTATATCAAACCCATGTTCATCAATATCACCTAAATAAAATATTTGTTTATTTTGCAATGCAGAACAGTTTTTTAAGTTAAGTAAATAATAACCATGTCCCAAAAGACAAAGAGCATTTTTAACTTTTGGAAAAGCTAAACATACCATTTTATTTTCAGTAATAAAAACTGTCTGTATTTGTTTCAGTTTTTCTGTTTCCAAAAAATCATTAAAATGAGAAAGAGAAATAGCCATGAGTTGAGGAGAGAGCATCCCTTCAACAAAAGAAAAAGAAGGATCTAAAAAACGAAAATAAAACAACAAAGGATTACTTTTAAGTCCAAGTAGTTTTTCAAAGGACGGTTTTTTATTTGACTGATTGTTAGCAGTATAAAAAAAACTTTCTATGAGCTTTTTGTTATTTTCAATAAACTTTGTATGTATTGGAAGTGGTATTTCACGAATATACAAATCACTTTTTGGATTATCTTTTAACCAAGCAATAACTAAAACAATATTTTGCCAAAAATGTTCTTCTGTTTCAGAACACAAAGCTTTTATATTTTTTTCTGCCCATGTTTGTATTTCAAAGTTTTTCAATTTTGCATTATTTATGATTTTTAATGCTTCACAAAACCTTTTTACTTCCAATTCTTTTTCAATAAAAACCAGAAAGCTTTTTTCATTTTCGAAATATATTTTTTGTATAATAGTTTGAGTTCCATTATTACGAGTTTCGACATCCTTTGTTTCAAGAGCATAACTAAAGAGTTTTTTTAAGTTGCTTGCTTTAATCAATTCTTGAAGTGCAGCACTTCTTTTTTTAAAATCATCATTTGGATTACCTTTATTCCCTTGTATTTCTAAAGGAAAAAAAGAATCTCTTTTCGAATCAAAACCATTTTCACCTAAAGCATTTTGAATTTTAGTATCTTCGCTTTCCAATTCCAAAACAATTTTATATTTTAAAAAAGAGCTGTATCTATTCAAAGCTTTTTGTTTTATTTCTTTTACAGTAATCATAGTCATATTTTTTTCCCTTGTAAAACTTCTTTTTGTTGTTCTTTATAACGTTCAATAGTCAGAGGTAATAAACGAGAATCTTTGGTTCCTATTTTTTCTGTAATATGAACTGTAGAAATATAATCTTCTACAATATTGATTTTATCTTGCGGTGTAATAACCATAATTTGTAAATCTAGTTGTTTAAATAAACGCATTGCATAATCAGAGTTAGCAGAATCACTTTTACTAAAAGCTTCATCAATAATTGCAAAGCGAAATGAACGTGCACTTTCTTCTTGTGTAAGCCCAAATTGATAAGCAATCGCTGATGCTAAAATAGTATAGGTAAGCTTCGCTTTTTCACCACCACTTAAACTACCTGAATCTGGATAAAATTGTTTTTGTATTCCAGTTTCTTTATATTTTTCAGATGCTGCAAATGTATACCAGTTTCGAATATCAAGTATATATTTTCGATTTGCATCATTTGCTTTTACAGTATCTAAAAAAAGTTTTATTTTATTAAATAGTTCTTCTTCTTTTTCAGAATCAAAAGAAGAAAGATCAAAGGCATTTGGGATTGCATTTTTCAAATGCTCTTTGAACTCGTTTATCCGTACATCATTATTTTTTGAAAATTCTAATTGTAAATAGGTATCTGGATTATGCTCATATCTTATTTTTCGCAAACTTGCATTTAAATCTGAAATAGCTGTTCTTATTTCTTGTTCTTCATTTTGAATAAACTGATTAAAATCAACAATATCATTATTCATTGTATCTTGTAAATATTCATGAAATTGCTCTTGATATTTTGGTAAATCATCTTTTTTTAGCTTTTCATATAATAAAATAAAATCAGGCAAGTATTCTACTTCGCTATTCAAGTGTAAAAATTCTGAAGCCCAATCGCCATACCTATTTCTAAATTCTACAGATGGCTTTAATAATATAGTCATGTTTTGAGTAACATTCTTCGAAAATCCATCCATGTGTTTTTTACAAGTGCTGATACGCTCATCTAAGGATTTATTGATTTTTTCATGATTTTTATTAAGTTCATCTATCGATTTTGGTTCACTCAATATTTGGAATTCTTTGTACACTAATTCGCTTGTAATTTCTTTGTTTTTATATACATCGAGTTTATTTTGATTTTCTAATAGTTCAGTATCAATAGAAGAAAGTTTCGAATTAACGCCACCAATTTCAACTGAAATGTCTCCATATAATTTATCAAGTTGCTTTTTTTTACTTAAAGCATCTTCTAATTGAGTTCTCAAAACGAACAGTTCCTTATCGCTTTTTTTGAGTGTATTTTGCTCATCTTCTAAATCATCTATATTTTTTACTATCGAAACAACATCAATTTCTTGATAAGAAACAATATCTTTTAAGTTTTCTAACAAACGAATTTTTTTTTCAGATATTTCGATCGCTTTATCTATTTCATTAAGTAAAGTTGTTTGCTTTAATTGCAAAGATTCAATTTCATCATAACGAGAGCTTAAAATATTTTTCTTTTCCTTATTATCCCAACCAAGCACTTTCAATTTTTTCTCATCACTAAATTGTCGGTCATCTTTTTCATGACGCATTTTATTTTTAATTAATCCTGTCGATGATACTGCTTTATGAGCACGAGAAAATTCTTCGATATTATCAGTACAGCGATAATCAAATTGTTTTGCTATATAATCTACCAGCCAATCTCTCACCCATACATTTTCTTTAATTTCAAGTTTTCCTGGTACTGTATCTGAATCTTTTTGTAATTGTATTTTTGATTCAAGAGAAAAAGCGTCTTCTTCTATTTTAAAATAAACCACTCTCCCTTTCATATTATTTTCTTTAACATAATTGGTAACTTTTTTATACAATTTTTCAGGGACTAAAAGTGTGAGAGCAAAACTGTGGAGAAGTTTTTCTATTGCATAATTCCAGTTTTGTTCATTAGAAGCAACTTGAATAAGTTCACCTGCAAAAGGTATTTCATCAGCTTTACAATTAATTTTTTGACAAATGCTATCTCGAATTTTAATATTAGCATCTGGTATATTGGTATTTCTTTTGCTTAAAGAAGCAAGTTCATTTTTGATTATTTCTGCTTCATTTTGAAGAGTATTAAATTCTGTCTGATTATTAAAACGTATATCTTCATTAGTTTTTTTTAGTTCAATTTCTGCTTTTTCCTTTTCTACTATTTTTTCAAAATTGTTTCTAAACATTGTTTCATTTGTAGGAATTGAAATTCCTACTTCGTTTGCCATTTTTTCATATTGACTTCGTTTTAAATCCCTTCGTTTTTTCTCATCTGTTTTAATATTTATTTCTCTATCAATAGTTTCTATACGACTTTGTGTATCATTCGTTGCAAGAGAAATTTGCAAGCTTGAAATTTTATTATCTGTTTCACTTTTTTCTTTCCTATTTTGTGAAAGCTGAGATTCGAGATCTGCTTTATTTCTTTCCAAAATTATTTTATTTTCTGTTAGTAAAAAAATTGCTTTTTCCGCTTTCCAAAGTGGAACAAGGCTAGAAATGGTTTCTAAACGATTTTTCTCACTCTTTTCCTTTTCAAGTTTTTTACCTAATTCAAGTATAGGCTCTAAAAGCTCAAGAATTTTTTTTGTTTTTTGAATTTCATTATTGCTTTGCATTAATTTTATATAATTCGTATCAAGTTTTTCAAATTCAGCATATACATCAGTTTCTTCAAGCATATTTGTGCGAATAAATTCTGTTAAATTTCCAAGAACTTTCAGACCAACAATCTGAGAAAAAAGCCTAAGAGCTTTATCTGATTTAAAACCAAACAAGCTGCTATAAAAATCAGAATATTTTTTAAAACTATCTCCAAAGAAAACCGTATTATATTTTTCACTTAAAATTCGTTTCCATCTTCCTTGTTTATCAAAACTACTTTCTTCTTCTGAAAGAATTTTGTTTATTTGCTCAATC
>CAZGUI010000106.1:4272-6739 GCA_964528875.1 uncultured Bacteroides sp.
AAAAGCCCATCAACTATAGTTGTTTTACCACTGCCATTCGCCCCCGTTAATAAAGTTGTTCCTTGAGCACAATCGAGAGAATAAATTACTTTGTCAAAAAGTCCCCAGTTATAAAGTTGAAAAACATCAAGACGATAACCTCCAGATGAAAAAAGTTCGTTCGCCATTAAACTTCCTCCTGTTCTGTTTCAATTTTTTCAGCTTCTTCTGATAGTTTTCTTTTAAATTCTTCCAAAAATTCTGCATCAATTTTTGCTCTAATAATTCTTCTCACTTCAAAAATTCTTTCTAAACCTGAAAGGACTCCTCCATTTTCTGGAGCCAATTCTTTTAAAAAAGTAAATCCAACAAGTTGTGTAAGATATGAATCTAGTTTTGTTATAAATTTTGTTTGATCAGATTGTTCTTTAATATACAAAGCTAGCAAGTCTTTTATTTCATGAGCTGTCATTACAAGAACAGAAGAATCACTTTGGGCACTATCAAAAGAATCAAGAGCTTCGCGAAGAAGCACACACAATAAAGAAATTTCTGGAGTTAAAGGTATTCTTCGAATAAGTTTTGGCAAAGAATTTGAATCTATTTGTTCATCATCTATTTGTGAAAGAAAAGCATAGCCATCACTTTTATCAACTAATACAGATACACCGAGCGTTGCAAAATACGACTGAATATGAGATTCATGAGAGATGAGTAAGTCCCAATATATATCTTTTGCATTAGCTCTATATAATGGACCTTGCAAAAGTTTAATGCAAACTGGTGCCCATGGAGGCGAAGATTCTTTTTGACTCATGAAAAAACCATCCTTGGAAGCTTAACTTTTATTAAGTCTCCGTTTTTATTATATTCGATACTATCATTTTTTTCTTTTTGTATAATAATACGTGTATCATTTTCTGCGATGGAAAACCAAGTAATAATTTCAGCAAGCCCTTTTTCAATCGGATAAGATATAAGCATTTCTGCAAGTGTAAATTGTTTTCCATTCATTTTTTTACGAAACTCATCTGCATAAGATAACAGTAATTTTTCATCAATATAAAATTGATTAAACACATCTTCTAGTGCTTCTTGATTTATTTGCCTGCTATTAAAACTTTCCATTTCTGTAAAAATTGTTTCTTCTGATTTTAACACAGGATACCGTGCTTGTGGTGCATAGATTTCTGCTTTTCCTTCGATTTCCATAGCACATTGTTCTGGCAATTTTTTTTCTTTTGAAAACAAAGCTTTTACGAGTGATTTTATTTCATTTGATAATTCTTTAACACGCTGATATTCATCTTGTTCTTGACGCGATAAAACTCGATTTATTTTATCAGTGAGCTGTCGATTTTGTTCAATTATTTTATGCCCTTCTTGATATAAGTAATGTTTTAAACGACTCAAAAAAACATCTGAATATTCTAAACCTCTATCAGCTTGAGAAATAATAATACTTTCTATTAAAGTATTTATTTCATTATCACTATCTTGTGAAATAAATTTCCAAAAAGTTGAAAAAGACTGTCCTTGTGGAGATAATTTTAGTTGCCTATTTGTATCGAGTGTATAACCTAAAATTTCACCCTTTGTAGCATTCGTTTCAGTTTGTTCACGATAAATATCATTGAGAATTTGTTTAAAATTTTCTCCAACTTGACGAAAATCTCCCAAAAGCTCACGCGATGAACGAGAAATATTTAAAAGGCGTTCTTGAATTTGTACTGGAGTGAAAGTTTCAGCACGCCCTGATTCTTTGATCCGCTGGATTTCATCATCTATTCTCTTTTTCTCTTTTTTTAATTCCGCTATCCTTAACTCAGGATTTTGATCCATATTTGTTTTAAGATTGCGCAATTGAAATAAAATATCTTGAAATCGCGATTCCGTTCCCACAAATTCTTCTGGCTCACAAGACTCTAGCCAAGTAAAAAGCCGTTCAATGCTTGCATGCAATTCAATCACGAAGTTTTTATTATGCGAATAATATCTCTTAATATAATTTTTATTTTCTGAACACCAATAACTCACGAGAAACTTTGCTTTTGCTTGAATATCACCAAGCAAAACTTCTTGAGGCGCTTCTTCTTCTGAGATGAGTAAGGTTTCCACATCAATAACATTATTTTGCAAAAAAGAAACCAAATGAGATTCAAAATCATCAGCTAAAATAAAAGGAACATGATCTACACGAAATTCATTATATAAAAAAGTTATCACAAAGGCAGCAGACTTTGCTCGAAGAAGATTTGCTCCAGAGTCAGTTTTAAGAAAATGTGTAAAATACTCAAGCGAACTATTTTTCATACAATCTCACTTAATAAACATAGTATCCTAGAAAAGAGCAGCTGTAAAGTAAGAGAAAGCTTCAAAAAGTTGTAGTATTTTTTTCAACTGACCTCACATCGATTTCGCCATATATTCAATTTATTTTTTCTCCTTAGCTTTTTCTTCTTTTTCTCTTTTCTTTTTTTGCCCTTTT
>CAZGUI010000107.1:0-6556 GCA_964528875.1 uncultured Bacteroides sp.
CGTCAACGTTCCACTTTCTCATTTTCTAAATCCTTTTTCAATCATTAATAGCTATGTTCAAAAAACTCAAAGCAAAAGTAAATAATAATCCACACATTTCAGCTGAATCGAACAAATATGGTATCAAATATTAAGCGTTTTAAGAAAAACGTTAATTGTCTGTCTTATTTCCTCTTCGCTCTCCAAATGATTTGTATTGATAACGTACGTTGCACGATTATAATACTCAGCACGATTGGCTAAAGAAGAGGCAATAAAAGTTCTGAGCTCATCTTCTGTTTTACTTCTTAATACCGGACGCAAATGCAGCGTATCTTTAAGACGTGTAAAAAGGATTTCTTGACTTGCTTCTAAAAAAACCACAATCCCGGATTTCAACATTAAATCCATGTTATTAAAGTAACATGGAGCACCACCCCCTGTAGCAATAATAACCCGCTCTTTTTCCAATAAATCAACAAGTGATTTATGCTCTATTTCTCTAAAAGCAGCTTCACCGAAATCAACGAAGAAAGAGGGAATACTTTGTCCAATCTTATCTTCAATATACCAGTCCAAATCGATAAACTCATAAGACAAATAGTTGGCTAGTGCTTTACCTAATGTGGTTTTACCCGCCCCCATATAACCGATAAGAAAAATTCTTTTCATTGCTCCATTCATTTATATGCAAAGGTAACAAGTAAAAAGATAAAAAACTCCCTTGCTGTTTAACTAATTATTAGTTACCAGCAAAGGAGTCAATATCTGTAAATGTGTAGAGTTGAGGGTCTATTTGAAAACCTTAATTCGATCATTTAGAGGTTGAATAGTTTTCTCCTGAGGTTCTGCAGAAGCCACCCCAAATGGCATTTGTGCCATCAACATCCAGTTCTCATCAAGGCCCCATTCTTGACGCACAGCAGCATCAACCACTGGGTTATAATGTTGTACTGAAACTCCTAATCCGGCATCTGTTAAGCCTGTCCAAAGGACATACTGGTGCATGGCAGAGGTTTGATGAGCCCACTTAGGGAAATTATCAGCATATGGTGCAAAGTTTTCCTGTAATCCTTTGATTACTCGTTCATCTTCAAAAAACAGAATGGTACCGTAACCACTAGCTAAAGAATGATCTATTTTTGCCTCAGCCTGCAGGTAACCCCCTTCACTAGCCACCTTCTTCAGTTCTTGTTTTACTAAATCCCAAAATCTTTGGTGATGTTTATGGAGTAAAAGAACTATGCGTGTCGATTGTGAATTGTATGCAGAAGGAACATGTTGAACTGCAAAGTCAATAAATTCTTCTAGTTCTTTATCTGATAATGTAGATTGGTTAGTCAAAGAGTAATTTGATCTCCTTGCCATTATTGCGTTTTTAAATGCTTTATTCATGATTTTTTCTATCTAATTTAATAATCGGTTATAATAACATTCAATCGCTCTTTTTGTTCATTTTTTTTATAACTTTGCTTGGCTTAACCCACAGCATAATAGAATATTATTATTGTATGAGTAAGAAACAAAAATACTATGTGGTTTGGAATGGAGTTCAGCCGGGAGTTTATGATTCTTGGACAGACTGCTCATTACAGATCAATGGATTCAAAGGGGCTCAATATAAAGCCTTTGACACATTGGAGGAAGCGAATGAAGCCTATAACTCTCATCCCACCGATTATATTATAAAAAGTAAGCCAAAAGAAAGCGTCCGAACCAAAGAACGTGTATTACCCAAAGAAGTTATAGAGAATAGTCTGGCTGTTGATGCTGCTTGTAGTGGAAACCCCGGATTAATGGAATACAAAGGTGTTTACACAGGTAATGAACAAGTTCTTTTTCATTTTGGCCCCATTTGGGGAACCAATAATATCGGTGAATTTTTGGCTATTGTACACGCTTTGGCTTTATCTAAACAGAACAAGTGGAATTTACCTATCTACAGTGATAGCCGAAATGCTATTGCATGGGTACGCAATAAAAAATGTAACACAAAATTAGAAAAAAGCGCTAAAACTGATCAAGTGTATAATCTTATTCAACGTGCGGAGCATTGGCTTAAAAACAATACCTACTCCACCCCTATTTTAAAATGGGATACTGCTAAATGGGGAGAAATTCCGGCTGACTTTGGGAGGAAATAAAAACCTCTCAATTTGAAGTTATTTTTAAAGGTCTAAGACCGAACATCCCTCGGTCCTAGACCGAGCACCCTTCAGTCCTAGACCGACAGCCCTTGGGTCTAGGACCGACTTACAACCCGCATACAAGACTTGTAACGTTGATATAAAAACAACGTCAAAAAGAGCTCTAATTAAAGAAAATGGATTAATATTTTACTTATCTGCTTCCTTAACAAATTCTAGCATTAGATATAGCATAAAGTTAAGAGAGAAAGAAATGGTCGGTCTATCAACCTCACAATTATTCATTGAATTGGCAAAGATGAGGGCTACCTTGCTCTTTTATGACAGGATAGAATCTTTTAATGGATGTTATTATGATTTATTGTATATATTTGTAATACATCAAACTTTTAATCAGACCAATATGACATTTAGTGAATTAAGTAATCAAATTTTTGAGAAAGCTACAGCAGATTATCATATTACTAACAGTGTGGATGCTGAAATGACTAATCCTTATGCAGAGAGAACCATAGAGTACTATCTTTATTTAAAAAACTGGATCGATGCCGTTCAATGGCATTTTGAGGATATCATTCGTGACCCTAACATTGACCCTGCAGAAGCATTGGTACTCAAAAGAAGAATAGACAAATCGAATCAAAACAGAACTGACTTGGTAGAGTTAATTGACAGCTACTTTCTGGATAAATACAAAGATATAACTGTTCAGAAAGAGGCAACCATTAACACAGAGAGTCCCGCTTGGGCCATTGACCGTCTTTCCATCTTGATGCTTAAGATTTATCATATGAGAGAAGAGACCGAACGCACAGATGTGTCCCAAGAGCATATTGATACTTGTCTTGCCAAGCTAGCTATTCTTTTGGAACAACAAAAAGATCTATCTACAGCCATTGATCAACTGATTGATGACATTGAGGCAGGGAGAAAATACATGAAGGTATATAAACAGATGAAAATGTATAATGACCCTAATTTAAACCCGGTTCTTTACGCAAAGAAATAGATGGCAAAACTTTTAATTACACGTTTCTCTGCTTTTGGAGATGTTGCTATGACAATTCCCATTGTTTATTCACTGGCTAAACAATATCCGGAGTTACAAATAGTCTTTTTAAGCAGAGAAAACTTTTCCTCTCTTTTTCAATTTATGCCTTCCAATGTTGAGTTTAGAGGCATTCAATTAGATGACTACAAAGGCTTATCAGGACTTAACCGTTTATATAAAGAGTTAGAAAAAGAGTCGTTCGATGCTTTTGCAGACTTCCACGATGTACTACGAACACAATTTCTAAGGTTAAGACTTTCTTTCAATGGGGTAAAAATAGCAGTAATAGATAAAGGACGTAAAGAAAAAAAAGAATTAACTCAAAAAAACAACAAGAAACTACGTCCTCTACCCACTACATTCAATCGATACAGCACTGTACTAGAAAAGCTTTCTTACCCTATTACACCTTCTTTTAACTCTCTTTTTGAAGGTCTAGAGACCGACTTATCACAACTTCCCATCCAAGAATTACAACAAAAGAGAACGGATGAACAGTGGATTGGTTTAGCACCTTTTGCTAAACATCAAGGAAAAGTATACCCTTCTGAACTGATGATTCAAGTCATTGAAAAGATTGAGAAAGAGAATAGGAAGCTAATTCTTTTTGGAGGAGGAAAAGAAGAGATTGACTTGTTTGAAGAGTGGAAAAAAATAAAACCTCAACTAATCATCCCAGCACGTCAATTAAATCTCACCCAAGAACTTGTCGTAATGAGTCAACTTACCTGTATGGTGTCAATGGATTCAGCCAATATGCACCTTGCTTCACTGGTTAACACTCCTGTTGTCTCGATATGGGGAGCGACTCATCCTTACTGTGGTTTTCTTGGTTGGCAACAAAAGGAATCAAATATGATTCAACTAGATATGCCATGTAGACCCTGCTCTGTATTTGGAAATAAACCTTGTTATAGAAAAGATTATGCTTGCTTAAATGACATCACCCCTCAAGAAATAATAAATAAAGTTGAAGAGCTTATAAAAGATGAGTACTCATCTTTATAAAAAAACGGATGCTGAAATCAGCATCCGTTTTTTTGTGGGCCATCCTGGGCTTGAACCAGGGACCTCCAGATTATGAGTCTGTTGCTCTAACCAACTGAGCTAAAAGCCCGTGCACTTAATTATTAATGCGTCAGCAAAATTAGCACATTTTGTTTTATGGTGCAAATATTTTGCTTAAAAATCCAATGAAAAATTAAAATGGATATTTCCTTTTAGGGTTTTTAGGAAACCAACCTTTTCTAACTCGTTCTTGTTGATCGAAAACCTCTTTAATGGTCCAGAAAGAAGAAAAAGCAAAAACACCCAATAAAGAGGAAAGGATGATATCAGTAGTACATAAAGAGCCTATTACCCCCAACACCCCTAAGAGCAAGAAAATCCACCAACTTTTGGTACCCCAATAATATTCAGCCTTAATAACTATGGGATGAAACAAACCTATAATTAAAAAGGTGCAGATACCAATAAAAAGTCCGGACAGATGATATTCACTCAACCATCCCATCATTTTTCTTCTTCGCTCAAACGGTCATTCTCTTTTAGAATTGGTATTTCTTTTTTTATACTCTGTTCCAAAGAGATTAAAGTTTCTGTTGCTGTGACACCCGGTATTTCTTGCATTTTGTTGTTTAATAAATCCATTAAATGCTCATTATCCTGCGCATAAACTTTAGTCAACATAGTGTAAGTACCTGTAGTAAAATGACATTCAACTACTTCCGGTATCTTCATTAACTCAGCAACTACTCTTTTATACATTGAGCCCTTTTCCAGACTAATTCCAACATAGGTACAAGTTGAAAAACCCAACATTTTGGGGTTTACCTGGTAACCCGAACCTATAATAACTCCTAAATCTATTAAACGCTGCACACGTTGATGAATAGCAGCTCTAGAAACGCCACATTGAGCCGCAACATCCTTAAAAGGAATACGCGCGTTCTGTGATATGATATCTAATATCTGCCTATCTAGCTTATCGATTTTTACCATAATTAAATAAAAGTTCTAATTTATATGCCAAAATGTAAGCAAATATAAGAAATTATTTTAATTTATCCATCCCAAACGAAAAAAGATAAAAAAAGAGAGCTGGAAATCAGCTCTCTTCTATCTATTCTCTATTTAAATAAAAGTGATTACTTTTCAATTTCAAGTAATTCAACTTCAAAAATCAAAGTAGAGTAAGGAGGAATTTTACCAGACTCTCTAGCACCGTATGCTAAATCTTGAGGAATATATAATTCCCATTTTGAACCTACAGGCATCATAGTTAGAGCCTCTTTCCAACCTTCAATTACACGATTAGGAGAAAATGAAGATGGTTCTTCTCTTTCATAAGAACTATCAAACACTGTTCCATCAAGTAAAGTGCCTTTATAATGAACTTTTACAGTTTGCTCTTCAGTTGGAACTGCACCTTTACCTTCTGTAATTACTTTATATTGTAATCCACTTTCAGTAGCTACAACACCTTCTTTGTCTTTGTTTTCAGTTAAGAATTTTTCGCCTTCAGCTTTGTTATCAGCAAATTTATCTGCAGTAATAGCTTCTTTTATTTTCTCAAAGTTCATTTGAGCATAACCACCAGCTTCTTCTAAAGACATAATTGTTTTCTTTTCATTAAATCCGTCTAGGAAACCGGCAATCATATTGTCTTTTGAAATTCCATCCTTTGAATCAGCACCGTATAAATCACTATTTATTCCTGGTAACATTTGATTGGCAATTTGTTGACCAATTTGCAATCCTGTTAAATAAGCGATCTCTTTTTTACTTGTTTTGTTTGTTCCTTCAAGGAGTCCTTTTACAAATTGATCTAAATCAGTAGAGTCAACACCTACACGACTAATTAAATAATCTTTTAATCCTTGTGTTTGTGACATTCCAATGGAATAAGCTAAAGTGTCTGCTTGTGTTTTCAACTCAGCTTTAGGAGCTTGTGCAGTACAAGAGATAAATCCTAAAACCACAGCAAAAGACATTAAAATAGTAATTTTCTTCATGATTCTTTTTTATGTTTTATATATTCTGAATTAATTTTTGAAAGTCATATTGCTTATTTTGCTTTCAAAAAAGCACTCAACAGACAAAAATAAACGTTTTATTTGGATTGAACACATTATATGTGAGAAATTTAGGAAAAAGCAACAGCTCATCCTTTCAAAGTGAAAGAATAAAAATGAGATAAAGAATAATTTCTAATTTGGAAGCCCTTCATAAAACAAGAGAGTCTTGAATCTAGAAAAAGGATTTCACAATTGAAACTAAAAATTTCATCAATAGTTATTTCCGAAAAACTTCAAAGGAGTTATATCATTTAATAATAATTACCTTCGTGATTCTTCTAAGAACTTGATCTATTCTAGAA
>CAZGUI010000108.1:0-6293 GCA_964528875.1 uncultured Bacteroides sp.
CTAATTCGTCGGTAAAATTCACTTTTTTATTGTCTATAATCACCTGAAATTGTGAACCGTCAGCAGGTTGGTCGGCATATGTCGTTATACCGAGACCTAGTATCATAGATAACATTAAGATGAATAAAATTAGGTTTTTTATGAATTTATTCATGGTTTTTCCTCCTTATTCGAATAATTGATTGTTTTTTTAAAATCTAAACAACACTAAAACAGCCATCCGGTAAAAACTATGCGGAAAAATATCAACATTCTACCGCCTAAACCCTTCCAATACCGTGTAAATCAACATAAACATTTCGTACTTTAAATGGTGCAGGGTTGGTGCATTGTAGTTTTACTTTTTCAAAATCAGTTATTCTTTTAGAATGGAAATAGGATTCCTCAAACATTAACCTTTCATCCTCATTCAAATGTATATTTACATTTTAAAGGATTTTATATGTCAGGTGGTAAACTTTTTCGCTGTCATTCAGTGTTAAAGTGGGGGTGCGGATGGTTTTAAACCCATAGAATTATTGGACGCTTACCTATCAATTTTAATGGCTCGCCCGTACTGTCCATATTTAAATACATCCTATGTTACGATTCTACCTGTTGAGGCGGAATTACGCAAGCAGGATTTGATATTTAAATACATCCTATGTTACGGTTCTACGCTATCCGCTCTATCTCTGCATATACAGCCATTTGTGATTTAAATACACCCTATGTTACGGTTCTACCTTATAGCAGAATACAAGGAGGCAATCAAAGATATATTTAAATACATCCTATGTTACGGTTCTACAGATTTCCATTGAGTCTGACATAGATGTAGTGGAAGTATTTAAATACATCCTATGTTACGGTTCTACACAAAGCAAAATAAGCTGATTGCGAAACTAACAAAATTTAAACACATCCTATGTTACGGTTCTACCTTCCCCACCGGATCCACGGGACTATCGTATCAAATTTAAATACATCCTATGTTACGGTTCTACGAAGGCAGCAAGGATATAGTAATAGAAGTGTTGGGGATTTAAATACATCCTATGTTACGGTTCTACCAACTTGTAACATAATATCTCTGTCCTCGGTGTCTAATTTAAATACATCCTATGTTACGGTTCTACATTTAGTGTACCAATATATTCAGCCACCGGTGCTGAATTTAAATACATCCTATGTTACGGTTCTACTGCTGTCGCTTCCTCCGTCTATAACGTCGGATATTTATTTAAATACATCCTATGTTACGGTTCTACTTCCTCCGGTCTACTTGAGAGAAGCTTGGCCACAATATTTAAATACATCCTATGTTACGGTTCTACGGGCTGTATAGGGAACGCTATCACCACCCCACCCCATTTAAATACATCCTATGTTACGGTTCTACACAATGAGATTATCGAGGATCTAAAGGATGATTAATGATTTAAATACATCCTATGTTACGGTTCTACCTTAGCAACAGATCTATCCATAGACACCTATATAATATTTAAATACATCCTATGTTACGGTTCTACGGGTATCCATTGCAGGGTTGCCCATAAATCAAATAGATATTTAAATACATCCTATGTTACGGTTCTACATCCTAAATTTGTTTGTTTTTAAAGTTCTAGTATTATTTAAATACATCCTATGTTACGGTTCTACTGCCTCTGTCGTCTGCAACATTCCCATCGGTGTCGAATTTAAATACATCCTATGTTACGGTTCTACTCAAGGACCCGGAATTATTGGAGGTGGAGTAGCCATTTAAATACATCCTATGTTACGGTTCTACCGGAAAGGCTGGGTCTTCTTCATTCGGATGCTTTCAGATTTAAATACATCCTATGTTACGGTTCTACGAAACCCGAAATTAGATGTTTTTTACTAATACTAATTTAAATACATCCTATGTTACGGTTCTACGCCTGCGGAAACTTAGGATTGCCGATTTTGTAAGCATTTAAATACATCCTATGTTACGGTTCTACTTTGTGCACTTTTCAATATTCTGCTAACGTGTGTTATTTAAATACATCCTATGTTACGGTTCTACTTTCAAGGTCGCTCACATTGTCTCTTGTAGTCTTGTATTTAAATACATCCTATGTTACGGTTCTACGGGGTTTTGAGATTTGGTCTCCTGCTTCCATGCCTGATTTAAATACATCCTATGTTACGGTTCTACCACTGCCCCGGAGGTGCCCCGGTGGGAGGTAGATATATTTAAATACATCCTATGTTACGGTTCTACGATATACGGCAATAGGGAGACAGGCATGTATATGATTTAAATACATCCTATGTTACGGTTCTACAGAATGGGAGACCGTACCCCTTGGAGTGTTCAACATATTTAAATACATCCTATGTTACGGTTCTACAGAAAACTCCGCTAAAAACAGGAAATATGATTATGTAATTTAAATACATCCTATGTTACGGTTCTACAAATGTCGCCATGTTGGATATATGGCAATCGAAGCAAATTTAAATACATCCTATGTTACGGTTCTACCCTGCTCAACTTCAGCTTCAACTTTTTTAATCTTATTTAAATACATCCTATGTTACGGTTCTACGTCAAATATTAATACATCTGTTACCCCGTCCTCACCATTTAAATACATCCTATGTTACGGTTCTACATCCAAAGTATAAATATCACAGGATTGCCATACATATTTAAATACATCCTATGTTACGGTTCTACGTTTAATTGTGATTCAACTGGTGATACATCTAAGTATTTAAATACATCCTATGTTACGGTTCTACGCTGGAGGCGTTAAAAGAAATAGATGCCGAGGGACTATTTAAATACATCCTATGTTACGGTTCTACCAATGTTCTTTAAGTTTATCTGGGTACTCTCTCAAATTTAAATACATCCTATGTTACGGTTCTACCTTTCATCGCTATTACCCGATGGTATGGTGTAAAATTTAAATACATCCTATGTTACGGTTCTACGTTATATGATGTTAATATACAATATTTGCTTATCCCATTTAAATACATCCTATGTTACGGTTCTACAAATAACGACTTTAAAAAAAATCTCTCGGAATACCTATTTAAATACATCCTATGTTACGGTTCTACATTTGCCTGGGATAGACAAGCTACGTACCTGAATGATTTAAATACATCCTATGTTACGGTTCTACAAATGGAGGAGTGCAGATATAACAGACTTGGTGAGATTTAAATACATCCTATGTTACGGTTCTACCCGGACGAAGATGCAGTTATAGAAGCGGATTATTGGGTATTTAAATACATCCTATGTTACGGTTCTACTTACAGGCAAACAAAACGCTTTATGTGCAAGTTCCATTTAAATACATCCTATGTTACGGTTCTACGGCAAAACCCTTATAGCAGCAGATGTATCAGGTTCTAATTTAAATACATCCTATGTTACGGTTCTACAGAGAGAGACTTAGATAGAGAGATAGATATTACAGAATTTAAATACATCCTATGTTACGGTTCTACGCTTTGTGCTTTTATTGCTTTAAGGAGGCTTTACTTATTTAAATACATCCTATGTTACGGTTCTACTTCTGCCTCTAACAACTTAGCCATTTCAATAATGGATTTAAATACATCCTATGTTACGGTTCTACGGGTGGCTCCCGCCCTTTTTATTTGCAAAAAAGCATATTTAAATACATCCTATGTTACGGTTCTACGCTTTGTGCTTTTATTGCTTTAAGGAGGCTTTACTTATTTAAATACATCCTATGTTACGGTTCTACCCTGATTTGTTGGAAAGAAAAAGGGATCGTATAATATTTAAATACATCCTATGTTACGGTTCTACATGGATCCCAATCTATTTTTTCTCCTTCATCTGCTCATTTAAATACATCCTATGTTACGGTTCTACGATAATTTGTCTTACATCCTCGTTTCTATTGTCAAATTTAAATACATCCTATGTTACGGTTCTACCGCATATACCATTACCCGAAGTCGAGGTGATTTGGAAATTTAAATACATCCTATGTTACGGTTCTACGAGCTGAGCCGCCCGTCAAGTAATTCATCAATCCCGGATTTAAATACATCCTATGTTACGGTTCTACTCAACAAACATTGTAACTTTAGATGAAGCACCAGAATTTAAATACATCCTATGTTACGGTTCTACACCGGAATAAGGTCAGCCGTAATCGCAACAGGCGCAAATTTAAATACATCCTATGTTACGGTTCTACATTGGATATCCCTAGATTGTTACTGGGAGCTGAGCATTTAAATACATCCTATGTTACGGTTCTACGACAGTTAGAAAAATTAGTTGAAGAGTGTGCTGAATATTTAAATACATCCTATGTTACGGTTCTACGGAGAAGCTAATAGAAATCCCGCTCCGGGAATATGAATTTAAATACATCCTATGTTACGGTTCTACTTTATGTTTAATTTGTGCCATCGGCGACACGTTGGAATTTAAATACATCCTATGTTACGGTTCTACTTTTGGTTCTTTTATAGGCTTAAAGCTTTATATAAAATTTAAATACATCCTATGTTACGGTTCTACTAGGGAAGATGTCGAGATAGGAGATTTGGTACTTTAATTTAAATACATCCTATGTTACGGTTCTACCCTTGACAGTATAGAATACAACTTACAACTTCTAATATTTAAATACATCCTATGTTACGGTTCTACCCACGGAGGCTCTTGAGGCGGAAGCACGAAAACTCAATTTAAATACATCCTATGTTACGGTTCTACCTCATCCTCGGTCAGATAGACCCGCTGTGTTTCCGCATTTAAATACATCCTATGTTACGGTTCTACAAGGCCTCTTTTTTCTCCTCTTCAGATATCTCGGTATTTAAATACATCCTATGTTACGGTTCTACACAACAAGGTTATAGAAATATGGGAAGGCATAATGATTTAAATACATCCTATGTTACGGTTCTACGCTACAACGAGGGCGACAACAATTTCTATTATAGCTATTTAAATACATCCTATGTTACGGTTCTACCGTCTTGAATTATAATAGCCTCCAAGACACAACTATATTTAAATACATCCTATGTTACGGTTCTACTCCCAC
This sequence comes from uncultured Bacteroides sp., assembly GCA_964528875.1. Taxonomy (GTDB): domain Bacteria; phylum Bacteroidota; class Bacteroidia; order Bacteroidales; family Bacteroidaceae; genus Bacteroides_E. The sequence continues at coordinate 5,070 of CAZGUI010000108.1, forward strand.
CGATGCCTTGCATCTGCGCTGGAATATCCTATTTAAATACATCCTATGTTACGGTTCTACGCTGTCCTTCCGCATCTGTCATTCCGTAGAAAAACAATTTAAATACATCCTATGTTACGGTTCTACGTTATTAATCAAAGGACAGATACTATACTGTTTCAAAATTTAAATACATCCTATGTTACGGTTCTACCAATATGCCACTTTTTATTTGTCTGCACCTTTTCAGATTTAAATACATCCTATGTTACGGTTCTACTCAAATTGTGCTGGTTGTTGCAGAGAAATATTGGAGATTTAAATACATCCTATGTTACGGTTCTACCAATCTTCAATCAATATGTTGATAAGTATGATGAATATTTAAATACATCCTATGTTACGGTTCTACTTTAAATCGACGATTTAAAGGTTTTATTTTACCTAATTTAAATACATCCTATGTTACGGTTCTACAAAATATATTCAACGGCCTATTACTATTTTAAGCAGATTTAAATACATCCTATGTTACGGTTCTACGTTGTCATATTCAAACGGAATACTATTATAAAATTGATTTAAATACATCCTATGTTACGGTTCTACTCAAGTGCGAAGGTTCCGTATGAGTCATAAAACCGAATTTAAATACATCCTATGTTACGGTTCTACCCCGATGTCGATAAGAAGGCGTATACGATGAGCATATTTAAATACATCCTATGTTACGGTTCTACACTTATGCGGTGCCCACAATATATGGCACCATTGCCATTTAAATACATCCTATGTTACGGTTCTACCAGGTCGAAGCGGGACCATTTGAACCGGTCGGGAAATTTAAATACATCCTATGTTACGGTTCTACATGCGGGAGAAATTGGTGTGCCAATCCCAGGGAAATATTTAAATACATCCTATGTTACGGTTCTACACCGGATGTGGCGCGGAATGTTGTTGTTAAAATAACATTTAAATACATCCTATGTTACGGTTCTACCAATGCTGTTGTTATATATCCGTTTGATGTGGCCTATTTAAATACATCCTATGTTACGGTTCTACGTGGCAAAATTACAATACAAATGTTACGATAAGTGTATTTAAATACATTCTATGTTACGGTTCTACAAGAATATAAAAAATATTATTTACAGGGGGAATAGAATTTAAATACATCCTATGTTTGTGAATGTCAACCAAAAAGTTTACCATGCGACATTGAATTAGTTTACCACCTGT
>CAZGUI010000109.1:0-6265 GCA_964528875.1 uncultured Bacteroides sp.
CATGCGGCCTTTTTGCTGTCTTCTGAATTTTGTCTTTTTTGGTTGTAACATCTTTTCCTAAAATTCAATTCGTTTAGCGATTAGTTTTTCTTCTTCTGAAGTTGCGACCAGTACGTTTACGCTCTTTTGTTTGCGTAAAATCCGGTGCTAAATCAATCTTATCGTATATCTCACCCTTACAAATCCACACTTTGATACCAATCAAACCTACTTTAGTTAAAGCAGCAGAATGAGTGTAATCAATATCAGCTCTAAATGTATGTAATGGAGTTCTCCCTTCACCATACGATTCAGAACGTGCCATTTCGGCTCCACCTAAACGACCAGATACACGTACTTTAATACCTTCAGCACCCATACGCATAGTGTTAGCTATTGCCATTTTCACTGCGCGACGATAAGAGATGTTTCCTTCTAGTTGACGAGCGATGTTATTAGCCACAATGATAGCATCAAGCTCAGGTCTACGGATTTCAAATATATTAATTTGAACATCTTCTTTCTTTGTTAGTTGCTTCAACTCTTCTTTTAGACGATCAACTTCTTGACCTCCTTTTCCTATAATGATTCCTGGACGAGCAGTACATACAGTAATAGTAACTAACTTCAAAGTACGCTCAATAATTATTCTTGAGATACTTGCGTTAGACAATCTAGCATTAAGATATTTACGAATCTTGCTGTCTTCCAACAACGACTCAGTATAATCATCACCACCATACCAGTTAGAATCCCATCCTCTGATAATTCCTAAACGGTTGCTTATTGGATTAACTTTTTGTCCCATCTATATCTTAATTTTGTTCTTCGTTATTACTTTTTGTACCTACGTGCAATGTAACGTGATTAGAACGTTTTCTAATTCTATTACCTCTACCTTGAGCAGCAGGTCTCATTCTCATTAATGTTGCACCTTCATCTACGAATATCTCGGTTACAAATAACTCACCACTTTCAGCTTTGCGGTCGTTTTTCACTTCCCAATTAGATATTGCAGAGCGCAACAGCTTTTCTAGTCTTGAAGCAGACTCTTTAGAAGAGAACTTCAATACTCCAAGTGCTTTGTTTACCTCCATTCCACGAACCATATCTGCAACTAAGCGCATTTTTCGAGGAGAAGTTGGAACATTATTTAGCCTTGCAAAATATTGCTTTTTTAAAGCTTCTTTTCTGTTATTAGCTGATATTTTTTTTCTAGCTCCCATTATTATAATTACTTTTTATTCAAATTATAAAACCTGTTTTACTTTCTATTACCAGCATGAGATCTAAAGGTACGAGTTGGAGCAAATTCTCCTAACTTATGTCCTACCATATTCTCAGTAATGTAAACAGGAATAAATTTATTTCCATTGTGAACTGCAATAGTATGACCCACAAAATCCGGCGAAATCATAGATGCTCTCGCCCAAGTCTTAACCACTGATTTCTTAGCTGATTCACTCATAGCTAATACTTTCTTTTCAAGTTTCACATCAATATATGGACCTTTTTTTAATGAACGACTCATAGTTTATTCGTTTTTCAGATTACTTTTTCCTTCTCTCAATAATGTACTTCGAAGAATGTTTCTTAGGAGCTCTAGTCTTAAGACCCTTAGAATACAATCCTTTACGAGATCTTGGATGACCTCCGGAAGCACGTCCTTCACCACCACCCATTGGGTGATCAACAGGATTCATAGCTACACCACGAGTACGTGGACGCAAACCTTGCCATCTTGAACGCCCAGCTTTACCCGAACGCTCTAAGCCATGGTCTGAATTACCCACACTACCAATAGTCGCTTTACAACTACTTAGAATTTTTCTAACTTCACCTGAAGGCAACTTAATCACACAATATTTTCCCTCACGAGAAGTCAATTGTGCATAATTACCAGCCGATCTAACAAAAGCGGCACCTTGACCTGGTCGTAATTCAATGTTATGAATCACAGTACCAATTGGAATAAACTGTAATGGTAATGCATTTCCTACTTCAGGAGCTGCATCTTGACCAGACATTAAAGTCGCACCTACTTGTAATCCATTAGGAGCAATTATATATCGCTTTTCACCATCAGCATAAAACAACAAAGCAATACGAGCCGAACGATTTGGATCGTATTCAATTGATTTTACAACTGCTGGGACACCATCTTTATTTCTCTTGAAATCGATAAAACGAAAGGCTTTCTTATGACCACCACCCACATTGCGTGTAGTCATTTTACCTTTATTATTACGACCTCCGGTCGTTTTCTTTCCGATGACAAGAGATTTTTCTGGTACCCTTGTAGTGATCTCGTCAAAGGCACCAATAATTTTATGTCTTTGCCCCGGCGTTACGGGGTTGAATTTTCTTACTGCCATCGTCTTTAAATATTGCTATAAAAGTCAATAGTATCTCCTTCAGCAAGAGTTACAATTGCTTTTTTATAAGCATTTGTTCTACCTTTAATTACACCTGAACGAGTGTAACGCTTTTTATTTTTTCCCGCATAACGCATTGTATTTACATCTACAACGGTAACATTATACAAAGCTTCAACTTCATTCTTTATTTCCAGCTTGTTAGCATCTGGACGAACAATAAAACCAAAACGATTTTGTTTGTCCGTCAAATCAGTCATTTTCTCTGTAACTAGCGGTTTGATAATAATATTAAACATTATTCTAATCTCCTACTTTTTTAAATTAAGGCATTATCAATTGCTGATAGTGCACTTTCAGTTACAACTAACACACCAGCATCAACTACACTATAAGTATTCATACCCGAAACAGGCTGAATATTAGCTTGTTTAATGTTGCGAGCCGACAAATATACATTTTTATTTACTTCCGGGAAAACCATAAGTAACTTTTTGTCAGATACTTTAAGGTTTTTTACCGTTTCAACAAAATTCTTAGTCTTTGGTGCTTCAAACTCAAAATCCTCAACAACTATAATTGCATTATTCAAGGCTTTATACGAAAGAGCAGATTTTCTCGCAAGAGACTTAACTTTCTTATTTAGCTTAAACCCATAATCTCTAGGTTGTGGACCAAAAGCACGTCCTCCTCCAACAAGAACAGGAGATTTCAAATCACCTCTACGAGCTGAACCAGTACCTTTTTGACGCATAAATTTACGTCCTGTTGCATTGATTTCGTTTCTCTCTTTAGTCTTGTGAGTACCTTGACGTTTGTTAGCCATATGTTGTTTCACATCCAAATAAATGGCGTGATCATTAGGCTCAATGCCGAAGATAGATTCGTTTAACGTAACCTTTCTTCCGGTGTCTTCACCTTTTATGTTATATACGTTAACTTCCATTATTTCTCAATTATTACGATTGAACCTTTACAACCTGGGACAGAACCTTTCAATAATAAAAGATTATGATCCGCAATTACTTTTAATACTTCTAAGTTTTGAACAGTCACTCTATTACCTCCCATTTGTCCACCCATCTTCAAGCCTTTGATAACTTTAGCTGGATATGAAGCTGCACCAATAGATCCAGGTCTACGAGGACCGTGTTGACCGTGAGTAGATTCACCTACTCCTCCAAAACCATGTCTTTTCACTACACCTTGAAAACCCCTACCTTTAGAAGTTCCGACTACGTCGACAAATGAACTACCTTCAAACAACTCAACGGTAAGTGTGTCTCCTAGTTTTAAATCACCTTCAAAACCTTTGAACTCGGCCAAGTGTCTCTTGGGAGTTACTCCTGCTCTTTTAAAGTGTCCCATTAAAGGGTTAGATGTATGCTTTTCTTTTTGGTCTTTAAAACCTAATTGAATAGCTTCATAACCATCTACTTCATTAGTCTTAACTTGAGTAACAACACAAGGACCTACTTCGATGACAGTGCATGGTACACTTTTACCATTGGCACTGAAAACGGATGTCATTCCGATTTTTTTTCCAATTAATCCTGGCATTTCTCTAATTTTTAATTATCAAACTTTAATCTCAACTTCAACACCACTTGGTAACTCTAACTTCATTAAAGAATCTACAGTTTTAGCTGTTGAGCTGTAAATATCAATCAATCTCTTAAATGAAGAAAGTTGAAATTGCTCTCTAGACTTTTTATTAACGAAAGTTGAACGATTAACTGTAAAAATACGCTTGTGAGTTGGCAATGGTATTGGACCACTAACAATAGCTCCTGTAGCTTTTACAGTCTTTACAATCTTCTCAGCTGATTTATCAACCAAGTTGTGATCGTAAGATTTTAATTTAATTCTAATTTTTTGACTCATTTTGTATTATATATTAATATTAAATAGAAGAAAAACATCATAGATTAAGAGTCATTCGCTAATCTATGATTGTTTTTCATTTTTGTTTTTTATTAAATGGATTTTACTCCTAAATCCTCAAGAATTTTTTCTGTAATTGAAGCAGAAACTTGTTCATGATGAGAGTAAACCATTGAAGATGTTGCTCTACCCGATGTAATCGTACGTAAAGCTGTTACATAACCAAACATTTCAGATAGCGGAACTAAGGCTTTTACAATTCTAGCACCTGAACGGCTAGATTCCATACCTTCAACTTGTCCACGACGTTTGTTCAAGTCACCAATAACATCACCCATATTTTCTTCTGGAGTAACAACCTCTAGTTTCATTATAGGCTCCATTAAAACAGGACCGGCCTTAACACAAGCATTTTTATATGCCTGCATAGCACAAATCTCAAAAGATAATTGATCCGAGTCTACAGAGTGGAATGATCCATCAATCAATGTTACCTTTAATGAATCTAAAGGATAACCGGCTAATACACCATTCTCCATTGCAGATTTAAATCCTTTAGCAACAGAAGGAATAAATTCTTTAGGAATGTTACCTCCTTTAATTTCGTCAACGAACTGAAGACCACCTTCAACGAAATCTTTGTCAACAGGACCTACTTTCACCATAATATCAGCAAACTTACCACGTCCACCTGATTGTTTCTTGTAAACCTCTCTTAACTCAACTTCTTTCGTGATAGCCTCTTTGTAGTTCACTTGAGGACGTCCTTGATTACACTCAACCTTAAATTCACGTCTTAAACGATCAATAATAATGTCTAAGTGTAACTCACCCATACCAGAAATTACAGTTTGACCTGTATCTTCATTTGTTTTTACAGTAAAGGTAGGATCTTCTTCAGCTAATTTTGCCAATCCTGCAGAAAGTCTGTCTAAGTCTTTTTGAGTTTTTGGTTCCACAGCAATACCGATTACTGGATCAGGGAAATCCATAGACTCTAATACAATTGGAGCATCTTCATCACAAAGAGTATCTCCCGTACGTACATCTTTAAATCCAACTCCGGCTCCAATATCACCAGCAGCAATTACGTCTACAGGATTTTGTTTGTTAGAGTGCATTTGAAATAGACGTGAAACACGTTCTTTCTTGTCTGAACGCACGTTGTATATATATGAACCTTTTTCTATTTTTCCTGAGTATACACGCAAGAAAGTTAGACGCCCCACATAAGGGTCAGTTGCAATCTTAAATACTAAAGCAGAAGTCTTATCTTCTTCTGAAGGTTTTCTATCTTCTTCCTCTCCAGTTTCAGGATTAATACCCACAACGTTTTCTGTATCAACAGGAGAAGGTAAGAATGCGCAAACATAGTCCAATAATGTTTGAACACCTTTATTTTTGAAAGAAGAACCACACAACATAGGAACAACTTTCATTTCAATAGTTCCTTTGCGGATAGCTTTCATCAAATCTTCTTCAGTAATCGTAGAAGGATCATCAAAGTATTTCTCCATTACCGTTTCATCCAACTCAGCAGCTTGCTCAAGCAATTTATCTCTCCATTCCTGAGCTTCATCTATTAAGTTTGCAGGTATTTCTTCAACATCATAGTCTGCTCCCATCGTTTCGTCATGCCATAAAATAGCCTTCATTTTGATAAGATCAACTACTCCCTTGAAAGACTCCTCTTCACCAATAGGAATAACTATAGTACAAGGATTAGCGCCTAATACATCTTTCATCTGACGAACCACATCGTAAAAGTTAGCTCCTGAACGGTCCATTTTATTAACGTAACCAATACGTGGAACGTGATACTTGTCAGCCTGACGCCAAACCGTTTCCGATTGTGGCTCAACACCACCCACAGCACAGTAAGTAGCTACTGCACCATCAAGAACACGTAATGAACGTTCCACCTCAGCAGTAAAGTCCACGTGCCCGGGAGTATCAATAATATTTATCTTGTATAATTCGTCATTATAATTCCAGCTCGTTGTAGTAGCAGCAGAAGTAATAGTAAT
>CAZGUI010000110.1:0-6186 GCA_964528875.1 uncultured Bacteroides sp.
AATAATGCAAGAAAAGAAAAAGGAACTCTTTTAGCTTCCGGTTTTATTGCAGGAGGTGCTTTAATGGGGGTTGTGAGTGCAGCTCTTCGCTTTGGTGGTATAGATTTAGTAGATCAAGATTGGATAAAGAACTCATGGTCTGAAATTTTATCATTAGTTGCTTATATCGTTTTAATTATCTATTTTATTCGTTCTACATTGAAAACAAGAAAAACGGCATAACTAAAAAGAATAAATAATGAAAAAGCTAATTACTTTGTTTTTGCTTTCAAGCAGTCTACTCCTAAGTGCGCAACAGAAACAAGTTATTGATTTGTGGCCAAAGAAAACAGCTCAAGAAGAGTTAACAAGTGCTGTAAAGGTAGAACAAGAAAAAAAGAAGGATAATGAACCCAATTTAACCGTGTATTTGCCTAAGAGACCAAATGGTAAAGCAGTGGTAATGTGTCCGGGAGGAGGTTATTCTCATTTAGCTCTAAACCATGAAGGTCACGATATGGCTGATTGGTTTAATTCACAAGGGATTGCTTACTTTGTTCTAAAGTACAGATTGCCCTATGGAGACTCTAGTTTACCTCTTTTGGATGCTGAGCGCGCAATAGAAATAGTGCGAACAAAAGCAAAAGAGTGGAACATTAATCCCAATCAAATCGGAATCATGGGAGCTTCAGCCGGGGGGCACTTAGCATCAACACTGGCTACTCATTATAAATCTAAAGCTACACGCCCTGATTTTCAAGTTTTACTCTATCCAGTAATCACCATGAAAGAAGAACATACACATCAAGGTTCAAGAAAAAGTTTATTGGGTGATAATCCTTCAGGAGAAATAAAACATCATTTTTCTAACGAAACGCAGGTTACAGAAGAGACCCCACCTGCATTTATTGCATTGTCTTCAGATGACAAAGGTGTATTACCTATAAACAGTTTGAGTTATTATCAGAGTCTGATTCAACACCATGTTCCGGTTGCTCTATTTAGCTATCCCATTGGTGGACATGGCTGGGGTTTTAGGGATAGTTTTGTATATAAAAGAGAATGGACTCAAGAGTTAGAAAAATGGCTTAGAGAGTTATAAAAGATTTTCAGTTATATAAAGAAACCTTACTTTCATAGTAAGGTTTTTTTATATAATAACATTACGATCCTTTGAGTTGAAAACAGAAGTAGTTGATTGTGAAAAGATGTGTCTGGTGTCTTTTTCTTCCTTTTAAGTCCATTTTGAATGATTTATAGTCTTAGATTGAATGATTTTTATACAACTATTACTTTGTGGATTAAGTGAGGTGTTAGTATCTTTGATTGCAGCTCTTTTTCAATTTTAAGCATAGAGCAACCCAACTTATTTGGAAAACACTTTAAAATTATATTATGATAAGAAAAAATCTCCTATTCACAATTTGTTTAATTCTTTCACTAGGATTAAAAGCACAAACTGATCGATACGAGGAACTAGTTAATCCTAAACTTACAGATATTAATTTAGAATATCCTCGAGCTACTTTTACTTCTTACTTAAGTGAAAAAGCGGCATTAAAGAATGATAAACAGACAGAAACTCTTCGTCTTTTATTGAATGGCCAATGGAAGTTTAATTATGTTGAATATCTAAAAGATAGACCAACAGATATCAAATCGTTATCATCTAAAGCTCAAAGTTGGGCAAATATTACTGTACCCGGAAACTGGGAGTTACAAGGATTTGGTGTACCTATTTATGTGAACTCCTCTTATGAGTTTGCTTCGAGAGCCGATGTTGAGCCTTTCTGGCTACGTCCAAATCCTCCATATGTTCCGGAAGAGTGGAATCCTACAGGAACGTATTACCGTGAATTTAATATTCCTAGCGAGTGGAATGGAAAAGAAATATTCCTAAATGCTTGTGGTACTAAAGGTGCAGCTTATTACTATGTAAATGGAGAGCTTGTAGGGATGTATAAAGATGCTAAGACAACGGCTCTTTTTAACATCACTTCTTATGTTAAAGAAGGAAAGAATGATATAGCCATTCAGGTTCACCGCTTTTCTGATGCCAATTATCTTGAATGTCAAGACTTTTGGCGTTTGAGTGGTCTGGAACGTGATATCTACTTATTTGCTCAACCTCAAATGCACATAAAAGACTTTAAGGTAGAATCTCCATTAGATGAAAATTACCAGCATGGTCAATTAATAGTACAAGCCAATACTTCTATCCCAACCGGCTCACAAGCAACGCTGTCTTACGCATTGTACGATGAAAATAAACAAATTATAAAGGAAGATAAGTTATCTCCTTTTGCTCATAGTTCTTCTCCCTATACATTACGTGCAGAAGCAGCTATCAATAATATTAAGCATTGGTCGGCAGAGACTCCCAATCTTTACACTCTGGTATTGAGTCTAAAGGACAATAATGGAAAAACGATAGAGGCAACAAGCACTAAAGTAGGCTTCCGTACGGTTGAGATGAAGGACAAACAACTTAAAGTTAACGGGCAAGCGATATTAGTTAAAGGGGTTAACTTACACGAGCACAATGAGTATACAGGTCATTATGTAACTGAAGAGTTAATGCTTAAGGATTTTGCACTATGGAAACAATTCAATGTAAATACAGTGAGAACATCGCACTATCCACAACCCGAACGCTTTTATGAGTTGTGCGATGAGTATGGTATTTATGTGATTGACGAAGCAAACATCGAAAGCCACGGTATGGGCTACAACAGATCTGTAGGTGGTACTTTGGCCAATAATATGCTTTTCTTGGAAGCACACATGAGTCGTACCATTAGTATGTATGAACGTGATAAAAACCACCCATCGGTTATTATTTGGTCATTAGGAAATGAAGCGGGTAATGGTTATAATTTCTACCAAACTTATTTAACGTTAAAAGAAAAAGATAGTCGCCCTGTACAGTATGAACAAGCTCACTTAGAATGGAATACAGATATAAATTGCCCTATGTATGCACGTATAGACAACATAGAGCGCTATGCAAAGAACCCTAATTCTGATCGTCCTTTGATTCTTTGTGAATACGCTCACGCAATGGGTAACAGTTTGGGTAACTTTCAAGAATACTGGGATGTTATTGAAAAATACCCACTATTACAAGGTGGATGCATCTGGGACTGGGTAGATCAAGGATTTGTAGAGAAAACCAAAGATGGAAGAAGATATTGGACTTACGGAGGTGATTATGGTAAAATAGGAACTCCATCGGATGCCAACTTCTGTATTAATGGAATCGTTTATCCGGATCGCAGTATAAAACCGATGACTATTGAGATGGGTAAAGTGTATCAAAACATAAAATTTATCAACTTCCAAAGAGATAAAAAAAGCATTGATTTAAGAAACGACTTCTCGTTTACTAACTTAGATAAATATAATTATCAATACACCATTCATCAAGCAGGCAAACAGATCTATAAAGGTAACTTTACAGCTTCTGCTTTACCCGGAGAAACAACCACTGTTTCATTACAAGGTATCCCGTCATCAGCTCCATCAGAGGGTGATGTACAAGTTGAATTTTATGCTCAGATTAAAACAGAGGAGCCTTTCTTGCCTAAAGGAACGGTGATTGCTAAAGAACAATGTGAAGTTTATCCTTACGCAAAAACTGCAGCTAAGTTTGAAGGCAAGGCTGTAACCGAACAAAAGTCAGACAATCAAATTGTTTTATCGGGTAACCGATTCAAGGTGGTTTTTGACAAACAATCTGGGCTAATGACCTCTTATCAATGGAATGGTATGGAGTACTTAGTGAACCAATTTGGACCTAAACCTAATTTCTGGAGAGCTCCTTTGGATAATGATTATGGAGCTAATCTAGGTAGAAAGCTACAAGAATGGCATACCAATAGTAATGCGGAACTAAAAGCTAAGAATTTGAAGGTAGACACGGATAATCCTAATTATACTGAAGTTACAGCAACTTATATTTACCAAAACACCAATACCGAGTGGAAGATTAATTATCAAATACAAAATAATGGAATCATAAAAGTGACCAATTATTTTGTGTGTAATGATGAAGATGCTCCTATTATACCTCGCATTGGACTACGCATGCAAGTTACCAATCAGCTTAATCAGTTGACTTATTTTGGTAGAGGCCCGGAAGAGAACTATATTGACAGAAATACTTCTCAATTTATTGGTGAATATTCAAGACCCCTAAAAGATATGTATGAAGCCTACGTTCGTCCACAAGAAAACGAGCACCGTACGGATGTTAGATGGTTGGCTTTGACTAAACAAGCAGGGAATGGGCTGTTAATTATAGCAGATGATAAAATCGAGTTTAATGCTTCAAATTATTTACTGGAAGATTTAGATGGAGGAGATTACATTGATAGAGGTGCTCCTATATCTAAAAATACGAATAACAGACATTTAACCGACCCTCAGCCTCAAAAATTAGTTGATCTATTCATTGACTATCAAATGATGGGTATTGGTGGAGATAATAGTTGGGGCGCTTTACCTTTGAGTCAATATCAAATTTATCCGGGTAGAGATAAAGCGATAGAATATAGCTTTACTATTGTTCCTATTCGCAAAAAATCAGAAATCAGCAAGTACATTTATAAATACTAAGAGGTATTAAATCTAAATAGAAAGAAGAAACGGAAGAATTTATTTTTTCGTTTCTTTTTTTATGCCTAAACTTAAGGATGAATAAAATGATATTTTGCGTTATATTCCTCTTTCTAACGAACTTTTGTCCGGAGAAAGAAAACGAATCTATTCTGCGTATAGCGAAGCAATACATAGGAACCCCCTACGTTGCTAACACTTTAGAGGTGCCTGAAGAAGAGCATTTAATTATAAACCCGGAAGAAGTTGATTGTACTACTTTTGTGGAGTATGTGCTTGCTGAATACTTGGCTAATGACTCTGCTTCTTTTGAGGATAGACTGCAATCCTTACGATACAGAGAAGGAAAAATTCAAGGCTATGCATCTCGTTTACATTATTTTTCGGAATGGGTGCAGCAAGCGATAAATAATAATTACTTAATGGATATCACTAAAAAATATAGTAGTTTTAGTGAACCTTTGAATCTCCATTTTATGTCAACTCACTCTAATGCCTATGAGCAACTAAAGAATGGAGGAATGAAAATGATAGATGAAATTAAACAGATAGAGAAGAGACTCTCCGGAGAGGACGTTTATTACCTTCCGAAGAAACATATTCCCAATGAGGGATTGGATTGGATAGCAAGCGGAGATATTATAGCTCTTACCACCTCTATCGAGGGTTTAGATGTGAGTCATTTAGGGTTTGCTATCTATGTTGATGGTGAGTTGAGATTATTGCACGCTTCATCTGTTAAAAAAGAGGTTATTATTGATTCCCTTTCATTAAAAAACAGTTTAATAAAAAATAAAAACAATAAGGGAATTCGAGTATTTAGAGTTCAACGCTAATATAAATAGGAATGAAAAGAATAAGTTTAATTACAATTGCTTTCTTTATTATGAGTAGTTTTCTTTTGGGACAAGAAAATCAAGATTGGGCAAATCTAAAACGCTTTCAAGAAGAGAATAAAAAACTAGGACAACAGACACCTAACGACTTTACTGTCCGTGTGGTATTTATGGGAAACTCGATAACCGAAGGTTGGTTGAGACATTCTCCTGAGTTCTTCAAGAAATCTTCTTATATCAATCGAGGTATTAGTGGGCAAACAACGCCTCAAATGTTGTTACGGTTCAGACAAGATGTGGTTCAACTGGAGCCAAATGTGGTTGTCATATTAGCGGGAACTAATGATATAGCAGGGAACACAGGCCCTTCCACGTTAGAAATGATAGAGGATAACATCGCCTCTATGTGTGAAATAGCTGAGGCTAATGGTATAGATGTTCTTTTATGCTCTGTATTACCTGCATACGATTATCCATGGAAACCGGGCTTACAACCTGCAGAGAAAATTAAAAAGCTCAATCAATGGATTAAAGATTTTGCTGAGGTTAATGAGTGGCCCTATGTGGATTATTACTCTTCAATGGTAGATGAAAGAGGCGGATTACCCTCTAAATATAGTGAAGATGGAGTGCATCCCAACAAAGCTGGTTATGCTGTTATGGAGCGTATATTGAAGGATGTATTAAAAAAGTATTTCGATCAGTAAAAAACTTTGTTTTTTCTTTTGGAGAATAAGAATTAACCTATATCTTT
>CAZGUI010000111.1:0-6184 GCA_964528875.1 uncultured Bacteroides sp.
ACGCTAAAAACTCTCCCTTCTTCACCGGGTCTGTATAGCTTACGATACAAAATCTGCAATCCGAAAACCAAATTCTAATCTACTAGAACAAGACAAAAAACAAAGACCCTCGTAGCCCAACGAGAGTCTTTGCCTATCCTTTACTATAAATTGCTTGTTTTGTATCTTTATCAAATAGATGTATATTACTGCTATCAAATATAATTGACACCTCTTTTATCTCTGCTTTAAAATCTTTATCGACTTCTGCAATAATATATCCTTTATTTTCTTGCAAATAAATATAACTTTGAGCACCCAGCATCTCATACCTTAAAATATTATAACGAATCCCACCCTCTTCCTTTATGTGAATATCTTCTGGACGTACTCCTACTATTATTTCTTTATCTAAATACTCATCTATTTTACTTCGGTTATTCAAAGAAACGGGAATCCTGTTATCTTTTAATTCCACATAATACTGTTGATCTTTTCTTAATACTCCATTAAACAGGTTTATCTTTGGTGTGCCGATAAATTCCGCGACAAAAAGATTATTTGGTTTCATATAAATATTCTTTGGTGAATCTACTTGCTGAATAACTCCATTATTCATTACAACAATCTTATCCGCCATAGTCATTGCTTCTACTTGATCATGAGTAACATAAATGAATGTTGTTTCTACTTTTTTGTGTAAATTAATAATTCCAGTTCTAAGCTCTGTTCGAAGTTTTGCATCAAGATTTGAAAGAGGTTCATCTAGTAAAAATACTTTTGGATTTCGCACGATAGCTCTTCCTAAAGCAACTCTCTGTCTCTGTCCGCCTGATAGCTGTTTAGGTTTCCTTTTTAGGAGTTCTTCTAACTGAAGCATTTTAGCGGCAGCTCTTACCTTTTGCTCAATTTCTTTCTTAGGCATTTTTGATAATTTTAAACTAAATGCAATATTATCGTAGACGTTCATACTTGGATACAAAGCATAGTTTTGAAAAACCATTGCAATGTTTCTATCTTTTGCTTCCACTTCATTAATTACAACATCATCAATAAAAATACTTCCTTCAGTTAAGTCTTCAAGTCCAGCGATCATTCTTAATACTGTTGATTTCCCACATCCTGAAGGTCCCACAAAAACCACAAATTCCTTATCAACTATCTCTAAATTAAAATTCTTAACAGCTAACGTTTTTCCATCATAGCTTTTGCTAACATTCTGAAAATGAATTCCTTTCATAAAAAACTCCTATAGTAATTCGATAAAAGCTTGGATTCTTGTACTCAATTGCCCCATATCGCTCTCTGAATAATCTACTTCTAACTTCATATAGGGAACAGCCTTTCCTTGAATAATACGTTTTACTTTAACAGCTTCTATATTAAAGGTATGACATGCTTGCAGCACCACTTCGATAACACCCTCTACTTGATATTCATCAATTAAACTTTCTAAATTATCTAACCGATCAGTATTATTCGTTAATACAGAACAGCCAATCCCTAAATACCGCTTTGCTAAAGCCTCAAATATATCCTCTGCCTTTTCATCTACCATCCCTTTCGAAGCCCGTGTGCCTGCACATGTATCATATACCACTATAACACCACCATTATCTTCAATTGTTTGACAAACTTTATCTACAACACCTCCTAAAGGACAACCTGTCACCATTATTCTCTTTGCATCTATAGATACTGGACTTCCATTTACTTTATAATTTGTTTTTATATAAGATAACAGTTCATCAATTGTTTCTATACGTTCCTCAGCGATAAATTTATAATTATCACCTTCTGCAGATCGTATCATGTCAACTCCTCGCATTGGAGGTGGTACTAGCTTTTGTAATTCAAACATCTCAACTCTTTTTTTACGCTGTTTATTGTTTTCAATTATAGCTTTACGGATTTTCTCTTCAGTAATCTCTACATTAAATTTTTCTTCTAAAAATTCTATTAATATTTTCATTTCTTCTTTCCACACTTTGATAGAATGTGGTCTGTCTTTACCTTGTGGTAAATGCATGATATGTACATTCTTTCCTAAATCTTCTAATAGCTCATACATTTTCTTTTTTCCATCACAAGTTGTTTCCCCTATAATCACATCTGAAAAATAAAAATAAGGACATTTTTCTGTTAATGCAAAACCATAACTAGACTTTATTAATGGACACAGATTTTTAGGAAGAACCATTTCCGCATCTGGAATAGTCTCTTGTTTTGTTCCGCATAAACCTACAGTTACAAAACCTGCTGCATCTAAAATTTCTTTAGGTGTGTATGCACAAAAAGTACCAGCTATAAGCTTGCCCTCTCTTTTCAGTTCCAGTATATCTACAAACCCCTGCTGTCTCGCTTCAGAAAGTTCTTCAAATTTATTAGGTAATTCGTATTTCTCTATCATATTATAATCTCCCAAAAAAGACCAAATCTTTTTAATTTGGTCTTTTTAAAATCGTTATTCTATTATCCCTTTTTCTTTTGCAGCTTTATTAACTTCTTCCAACATACTGTCTAGTCCTTTAGCTTTATATTCAGCCATCATATCATCTACCATTTTGTCTACCGGCTCTGTGCCTGTCATAATAGTATAAAAATCAGTATGGGGATCCCATATAAATTTATCTTTTAGTGGTGTAGAGATAAACATTGAAGCATCAGTAATTTTAGGTAAAACCCCATTTTGTACTGCATCTTGATGTCTTTTTTCATTTTGATCCCTATACTCTTGAGGAATCGCTGTTGGAAATTTCATATCCCAATTTGCTGGATTTGAAACAGCTAAGCGGTTCATTAAAGCAAAAGGATATTTATCTTCTAAAAGCTCGCCTTCTTTAATTTCGATCTTGCCATTCTCCCCTACTGTATAATCTTCTCCTTCAATCCCCGCATACATTAAGAGACGTCCTTCATCTGATACAAGGAAATCATAAAGTCTAAGAATAGCATCCATTTTCTTATCATCAACCTTTGAATTTATATATGTTTCAGACCACGCTTCTGTATCTACAAAATACCAATTCTTGTTATCAACTGCCGGAAATATTTTCGCTACTTTTACATTATCCCAAAATTTCTTGCCATATAATTCTTCATAGTTCTTTCCTAAATTATGTAAAGAAATAGGTCCTCCATTAAAACACATAGCTGACACTTGCCCATTTAAGAATTGGTCTTGTGCTTGATCCCCAATTACTTGGGTTACGTCTTTTGTGATAGTCCCTTCAGTATACATATCACGAGCTAGATTCATAACAGCTTTGACGTCTCCATCAAAATAACTAGGTATTGCTTTTCCTTCATCATTTATAACCCATTTCTTTTCTAAAATTCCACCATACGGATAAAGATAGCCAGCCATAGATTTAACTCCGACTTGATTCATTCCACCTATATTCTTTTCTTCTGGATCCTTTTCCATTATTTTTTTAAGCATATCTCTAAACTCATCCCAGTTTTCTGGTTCTTTTTCTACACCAGCAGCCTGCGCTAAATCCCAACGGTAAACAACATTTCTATCTAATACAGAATATGTAATGTCACCATAAGACTCTCTTGGAATTATGTAATGCTTTCCATTCTGTTTCGCTTCTTGAGCTCTGGTCATCGTCATGTATTCTTCTAAATTCGGATAAGCCGATAAATCTTCTGGTAAAGATCTAATTACTCCCTGATCCACCCATTCAAAAAATGTAGATTGCCCAAGACCAATAAAATCCCCTACAAAAATATCTGGAAGTTGTCCATTCGTAGCCCATAACTGAACCTTTTCATGATAATCCGTACTTGTTACTTCTTGTGGAACAAGTTTAATATTCACCTTGTCTTGCAACGCTTGAAGAAGTTTATCTGATTCTCCTCCTGATAAAGCTTTTTCAGCATCCCAAAAACCTACTGAGATATCAACAGGTTCATCGCTAGCTGTTTTACTATTATCAGCTTGCTCTTTTTTTTCTGTGTTCCCGCAACCAACTGCTAAAAAACAAATCAATAGCATCGACAGAAAAACTGTACACTTTCTAAAAAATTTTTTCCCCATTTTTTCCTCCTAAGATATTATTTATGTAAATATAAATTACATTTCGTTCATGTTACTCTTTTAACGATCCAAGTAACAACCCTTTTGTAAAATATTTCTGTACAAATGGATATACCAGTAATATTGGAATTATTGTTATTAATATAGTTGCCATTTGTAAAGATTGTGGAAATATTTGTATTCTTTCTGCTATCATAGACTGCAACTGTGGCGCCAGATTAGTATCATATGCTGCTAAAATATCCTTCAAATAAATCTGTAGCGGCTTAATATCTCTGTTACTAATATACAGGTACGCGTTCCACCACTCATTCCATCTTTCAACGGAGTAAAACAGTGTAAATGTAGCTAAAAACGGCTTAGAGATAGGAAGATAAATTTTCCACATAATTTTAAAATCATTCGCACCGTCTAATTTTGCAGCTTCTTCCAATGTTTTTGGCAGTGACTGAAAATAGTTCTTCATAATAATTACATAATATGTATTTAAAAGAATTGGAAAAATCATAGCCCATACAGAGTTTATTAGCCCCAAATAACTCACCAGTAAATATGTTGGAACCATTCCACCTGAAAAAAGCATTGTGAATATCATAAATCTTAATAGTACTTTTCTTCCTGTAAACCGCACCCGTGAAAGTGCATAAGCTGTCATAGTAGAAACTAGCATATTAAGAAATGTACCCACCACAGTTATAAACACTGTTACTAAAAAAGCCTTTATAAAATATGGATCACCTGTAACTATCTTAAATCCTGTAAAATCAATCGTATAAGGTAATAAATAGGGTGTATGTTTTGCATATGAAACAGCATTTGTCATAGATAAAAGCAATACTATATAAAAAGGAAATATTGTTACTATCGCTAAAAAAGTAAAATATGTAACCGCAATATAATTAAGCCATGTTTTTTTCTTTTGTTTCTTTTTAATTTTCATTTTTATATCCTTAAAATAAGCCTTGCTGTCCAAATTTAGTTACTATCTTATTAGCAGTAAACAGCATAATGAAATTTATTATCGACTTGAATAACCCTACAGCAGTTGTATAACCAAAATTAGCTCCTACTAAAAAGCTATTTCTCTGAACGTAAGTATCTATAATATCTCCTACATTGTATACTGGAGGGGAGTAAAGGTTGAATACTTGATTAAAAGAAGTAGCACCCATAACATTTCCAATTTGTAATATGAGCATAATACTAATAATAGGTAAAATACTAGGCAAAGTAATAAACAGAGTTTTTTGAATACTGGTCGCTCCATCTATAGTTGCCGCTTCATATAATTGCTGATCAATACCCGCTATAGCCGCTAAATAAATAATACTCTCCCATCCAAACTCTTTCCAAATGCTAGAAAGCCAGATAAACGGTCTAAATTGACTCGGAGTGATAAGCGGCATAAAAGAATCAACTCCTAGAGAATTAAGAATCTGATTTATAGTGCCATTTGAAGAAAATATTGTAATAAATATAGATGATAAAACTACCCATGATATAAAATGAGGAAATGTAAACAATGTCTGAAAAAACTTTTTAAGCTTGCTGCTAATGAATTCGTTAATTAAAAGCGCCGTTACAATAGGCACAGGAAAACCAAATATAATTTTTCCTAGACTTAAGATTATAGTATTCTTAAAAGCCTGATTAAAACCTGAATCTTTAAACATCATTTCGAAATTTTCTAATCCTATCCATGGGCTACCGATAATCCCTTGATCATAGCGATAATTCTTGAATGCTAGAATTGATCCTCCCATCGGTCCATAACAAAATATAATGTACCAGAGAATCGCTGGAACGAGCATGATATATAAAACTCTGAACCTTTTAAAATGATTAATTATTTTAGATCTTTCCATTATTCTTTAATCCTTAATGTTCTACTTTTACTTCTGTTTAATAGTATTTCAGCTTTATCGATTGCCACATTCTGGAAAATCAATATTTACAAACAGTTAAATAGTTTTGTATTATATACACCTAAAGTATATGACTCTAAAAAAATAGCGTCAAGTTGCAAATATAATCATCTTGTTTATTTAGCATAATATTTATTGTCAAAAAACAAAGACCCTCGTAGCCCAACGAGAGTCTTTGCCTATCCTTTACTATGTATTGAGGGGAGATCTGGAATATTGAAATAGAAGCAAAACG
>CAZGUI010000112.1:0-6098 GCA_964528875.1 uncultured Bacteroides sp.
ATTACTATTTTATTTAATGTTTTCATATAGCGTATATCTTTTGATTTTTTCATTTATAACTGTATTTAGAAGCGATAACTAGCATTTAGGTAGCAGTTGATACCTTGCATATAGAAATATTTTGAACCAAATTTGTCAGGATAAGAAACATCTATACGTCCTTGTTCATATCCTCCGGTTCGGATGTTTCTTCTGTTTAAGATGTTGTTTACCGAGAAGTTGAAATTGATTTGATGACTATTCTTCAAATATAAAATCTTACCGATGGAAACATCTAATGTATATGCACTGCCGTAGCGTTCTTGATGAGTTAGCTTTTTATAAGCCATATAGTCTTCTGCACCTTCAATAGGAGCAATGCCCTGATAGTTTGAAGCCATTCTACGAAGAGGAGATATCTCTACATAGTTTCTGGCAATACCATTCAAGTTTAAGCTTAAGAACCAATAGTCGTAAAAGTAGTTGATTCCTATAGTTCCGGCCACTTGCGGGGTTGCACCTACATAGTAGTCTTTCATATAGACTTTCTCTTCTTTACCCATCATTTTACCATTTTCGTAATTGATGGCTCCCATAGGGTTATTGGCATAGTAATATTCAGCAATAGTACCCGCTAAATCAAAGTTCCAGTTGTCGTTTAATCGGTAGTTCATTCCCATTTCAAACCCTCTATGTACTTTGTCTATACCCGTTAATACATGGTTGACAAATGTCTTTTCAGAATCGTGATAATAGCTCACACGATGCATATCGTCAAAGAAATTGGTTTGGAATAAACTCACCCTTCCTGTAATTGATGGGGCCGAGAAAATGTAACTAAGTTCCGCATTAAATATCTTCTTACTTTGTAAGTTATTTGGAGTTAAGTCCGATATACGGGGTGAAATATAAGCGATATCGGCATAAGGAGCTTTTGTTTCATAGGCCAGGTTGGCAACTAAGAAATGACGCCCATTAATTTTATAGGTCAAACCTGCTTTTAATGCATAATCTACAAAGCTGTGCTTTTTACCGTTTCCTAAGGAATTATCAGGATAACGCCCGTTTTTCATTTTTCCTCGGCGTTGGAAGTCAGTAAAAGTAAACTTCATTCCGTAATAGAAATCAATGTTTCTATATTTATATTCATTCTGAATCCAAGCGTTAGCCGACTGGATGTTGATTCGGTAATCATAACCAAAAACATCGTCTACATACGCTTTGCGATTCGGTTTATTTAAGTCATTCTGAATGGTAAAAGGATCACCCGGGAAATCTCTTTCAGCAAACTTATCTATATCTAACACATACTGTGCACCTAATAGGTCATTTACTGTCTTAAATTGTTTGGACTGTGTGTAACGCAATCCAATACCACCGGTCAAATAGTTGTTTTTCCCTATGACAGTATTTAATGTAGAGTTTAGAGACATTTCCCATAAGTCTCTGCGACGATCTTCCACCATATATATGGCTGCATCATTACCTTGAATGGATGCTAGTTTGTTTACCATATATAAATTATCCCAATTGAGTTGAGTGTAGTCAGTGTTGTTACTTCTCCATAGGTATTGATAAAAATCGTTTACGCTTTCCTCCTCAAAATAAGAAGGGATGTAGCGGTAATAATCTGGTCTGGGGTCTGGACCATTGTACCAGTTCAGTGCAGTTCCACCATAACGACTGTAGTGTCCGGCTAATCCTGTAGTTAAGGTTGTGTTATCATTAATTTTCCAGATGTGTGAGAAAATACCTGTAGGATCAAAAGCTTCAACTACTCTGGAGTTTCTGCGTTTTCCGTTTTGATATCCCCAGTTGGGATTGTATAAGTTGTCATCCACTAAGTCGTACACCTCTTGGTAAGAAGCCATTTGTTGACCTCTTTTTACTGGAGAACCATAGGTTACAAACGATAAGCTGTGTCGCCCATTGGCCCATTGTTTCTCTGCTCCAATGGAGTAAGATATGTTTTCATAGAACAATCCGTCCACATTTCCTCTGTCGGAGTAACGGCCACCAACCAACACGTTGAATGCCCATCCGTCATCACGAAGTCCTGTAGCATAACTTGCCATTCCTCGTAAGTAGTAGTTTCTGTTGGTATACGATACGGTAATTTTCCCCCCTTTGGTGTAATTACCCGAACGCATATTGATGTTTTCTGATACTCCTAAATTTCCAAATGAAAAGGCAGAAGGAGAAAATCCGCTTTCTGACGTTCCGTTACGTGTAGCATCGTTAATGGCACCAATGGAAGAGTAGTTAAACACTCCACGGTACTGATCGTTAAACTCCACTCCATTTATAAATTTCGATTCATACGTGTTATCATACCCACGTACTTTAAAACGGAAAGGAGAGAGTTGATACGACACATTATTTAAGTATAAGTCGTTAGAAAGAATCACCATGGTGCTAACGTCTTGCGATAAGCCACCACTATCATCGTCCGATAGCATGTCTTCGTCAATTACACCCACTAAGTTCAGGTCTTCAGAAACTTCATTAACAATCACCCCAATGGGGTCTAACAAGTTAAAGTCTGTAGATGAAATGGTGATGGGAATGTCTTTGTCTATAATGTGTGCACCAGTAAAGGACAGAACATCATCTCCCGGGCGAACATTTCCAAATTGGAATTTTCCCTCAATATTTGTGGTGGTGGTGTAATTGTGCCCTCGCAGAATTACGATAACGCCTGAGACGGGTTCACGTGTATTGGCATCAATGATACTTCCCAGCACTTCCAACCGATGCTGAGCAAAGGTGGAGAGGGAGAAAAGTAACAGTAATGCAGTAACTATTTTTTGTTTCATACGTTTTTCGGTTTCAATTCTAATAATAAATCTTTTATCTATTCAACAAGTCAAACTATTTTCTTTTTTAGAAAGGGTAAGGAATACTCGGAAAACCCGAGTATTCCTTGAAATAAATTAAATGCGGTTATTCAATGGTAATGTCATCAATTAAGAGGTCATAAACCCCCCCCTTTCCATATTTCATCGAGAACATTTTTTCTTGACTAGCATTAAAAGTGTATCCAGTTACATTGAGTGTAACTTTAACCCATTCTCCTTTTGTGTCTACAGCTCCATTATAATCATTCATACCTGAGCTTTCTATCTCTTTGTCTGCCGAGCAATCTCCTAAATTAAAAAATGTTTCAGAGTCTCCATCATAAACGTTCATTGAGAGTGATTTTCCTGCACCCACTAAGCCTTTCATGTAAAATGTGATTTTACTAGGTTTGATAGGTAAATCGTGACCTTTTACAGTAAACAAATACGCATTCCTAGTTCCACCGGTGAAGTTAAGAGCCATGGATTTTCCTCCATTTCTACCAACATCTCCTTGTTTAACCCCTTTATCTGCAGCAAAGGCTAGACTGCTAGTAAATGCTGCCCAATCTTCAAAGTCAGAACCTGGGAATAGAAGATTAACTTCCGGCTCAACAGGTTTATCATTCCCTGCTTGCGTAATTTGAATGACTACCGGTTCAGCAGCAGCACGTGTAGACGATTGTGCAATAGTTACTGTGCCTATACGAGGAGTTTCCTCTGGATTGGCTTCCAACTTGATGGTTAATGCTCCATTACCTGTTGCTGTTGCATTTTCCAATTGAATCCAAGTATCACCAGCTGTTGCTGTCCAAGTTACATCTGCAGGAGCAGTAACGTTTACTACTTTACTCTCCTCACCAGCAGTAAAGCTTAATATTTTATCCGCATCTGGAACTGTTATTCCTTCTCCTGGAGTTTCTTCTTCTGGAGTTAGAATTCCATCACCACCAGGTACATCTACCCAATCGGTAATGTTACCTTTAACAGAGGCTATAACCGAACCATCGGATGTTAGTGTAAAGGTGTAAGTTACACGTTTACCACTCTCTAAGACTAAGGTTTCAGGTGTCCACGCTTTGTACTTCTCTCCATTTAAGTCGAATACAAAAGAGGTGTTTTGCATATCCTGTGTAGGTATTACAATGGCATTCATTATAGCTCCTTTGTCAGTTTTTGTTGCTGTCAAGTTCATTTCTTTTGTTGTAGTTCCCTCTATAGCTACAACACCATCTGCCAATGAAAGACTACCTGTTGGGTTTAATCCATCAATCGTTACTTTCAAATTAGTCAAGTCTGCAGTAGCATCATCCGATGAGATTTCAAGAACTAGTTGAGTTAGTTGATGAGTAAACTGCAAAGGCACGTCTTTAGTATCTCTGTCATGAGCTTTTGCATTGTTAGAGTACAAAACGTCAATAGCAGCTAGTTTTGATTGGTTGGAAACGTCAATTGCTAGTTTATAATCCGTAACTGTTGCTGTGTACGGGTAATAAGCAATAAAGTCGAGTTTAGCCCCTCCCTTATCAAAAGTGATAATGTCTTGATCTGTAGCAGGAGAGAAATCACTAGAAGCACCTTCATTAACAGTGGTGTATTTTGAGTTCCCGGCACCGTCAGTACCATTAACTACATTTGCTTTGTCTAATGCTTGTCCTTCTTTAATGGCATAGATACCAATAGCATCTTCCATGTCCCAATTATTTCCTGTAACACGGGTAGTTGAAGCAACATCTGCTCTAAACTGAGCATTTAATTCGTTCTTTTTCCCATAACCATAGTCGTGCTCATCATCGCTAGAACAAGACACAGTAAATCCAAGCACCAGGGCCGAGATCAACAGTAAATTAAATAGTTTTTTCATAATTGATAGATTTTAATTATTAAAAGATCTTTTATGTTTTACACTTTTTGTGTGTATATATTCTTAATTATTTAATATCTCCAGAAGGAACGGTCAATGGACTCTTTCTCTGCCTTTGTTAAAGAGGGAAAGAAAGTAAAACCGGTTTCTTCCTCTAGTTTTGCTACTGTAACTTCATAAGAAGATAGAGCATTAGGTGAAAATTCATTATTAAGCCTAAACCCAATGGTGTAGTTTTTCCCATCTTTATTCTGTAACAACACCTTATAATAAGCAGTTGGTATAGCTGCTTGTCCTCCTGATTTATCTTTTGCCCACGTTACTTTCTCCGGAGCAGTAGGTATAATTGCTCCTGTAACTACAAAGAGTGTGTCGTATACGCCTTCTTTAAATCTGTCAGACCACTTACGTACTTGTCCCTCTAAGTCTGCCCATTTCTTTTGGTTTAAATCGGCCTTTTGAGGTGTCATATTAGTGTAGTAGAAAGTTTGTTCATTGGCTTCCTTTGTACAAAGTCTGTCAGCACTGGCAATTTGATGTCCCCGATCGTACTTTAATCGGTTGTAATCTGCCCATGCACTTTTTAAGTTGGGTTGATCTTTACTGGGAAATATCGGATCGTATTGCCATCTGTCTGTTCTTTTAGTGATCTTTTCAGTATAATAAGGGTGTAGAGGGTAGGCCACCCAATGAGAAATTTTATAGTAAGGGTCGTAATAAAGTGTAAAATTTCTTATTGCTCCGTTAGCACGGGTGGAGTTGGATAAGTAATGAACAGCTATTTTTGCATTGAACTTAGAATTCTCCACATTAGGCCATTCGGTGAACCCTCCATTGGTTGGTTCGGGCTCTTGCTCTTCTTCTCCTCCTATAGTTCCATTGAGTTCCAGTGGGTAGGTATAGTTCTTTCCTTTCTCTATAGCCGTAATATTACCTGCTGTTTGCAGAGAGAAAGAGTAAGTCAGTCCCCCTTTGGTTTTAATTACAACTTTTGCTTGAGTTAAGTCGGAACCCGGAATAAGCAACGTTTCAATAAGCAGATGTTTATCTAAGTAAGATGCGCTTAAAGGAACGCTTTGTACAGTCCCTCTATTTGAAAGTTCTCCTGTTTCCAGCGAGAAGTCGGCTGTTGTAGCTAGACCTTCCAATGTGATTTTTTCGATTTGTTCGGGTTTTAGTACTCCGACTTTGCCTTCCGGATAAACGTTAAGAGTTAACATAGCCAATTGTCTTTCAAACTGTAGCGTAGGTCTTAACGCATCTTCTTCACCAATACTCTTCACGTTGTTGGAATAGAGTAGGTCTAGATTTGAAAAAATACTTTGGTCTTGAAGATTAATTTTATAAATGAAATTAGTTACTCCTTGTTGGTAAGGATAGTAGGCTACTAAGTCTATTTTCTTCCCTTCAGGGTAGTG
>CAZGUI010000113.1:0-6071 GCA_964528875.1 uncultured Bacteroides sp.
GTGAAATATTAATAAGAGGTAATATTACAGATATAAACTCAGAACCTTTAATTGGTGCAGCAGTAGTTCTCAAAAACGATAGTACTGTTGGTGTTATTACAGATATAGATGGTAATTATACAATAAAAGTTCCTAATAGATATGCTGTTTTAGAATATCGTTATTTAGGATTTGTTTCTCAACAACAAGAAGTTGGAAATAGGCAAGTTATCAATGTTATTTTACAAGAAGATGTTGGACAACTAGAGGAAGTTGTTGTAGTTGGTTATGGTCAACAAAAAAAAGAATCTGTAGTGGGTGCTATTGCTACAGTTGCACCAAGTAAGCTAATGACAGGGACTTCTCGATCAGTGAGCAATGAGTTAGCTGGTAAGTTGTCTGGTGTGATTGCTGTACAGCGGTCAGGAGAACCAGGATATGATAATTCTAGTTTTTGGATTCGTGGTATTAGCACTTTTCAAGGAAATCGCAATCCACTTATTTTAGTTGATGGTATAGAAAGGTCTCTTAATGATATTGATCCAGAGGAGATAGAGTCTTTTTCTATACTTAAAGATGCATCAGCAAGTGCAGTATATGGAGTGCGAGGTGCTAATGGTGTTATTTTAATCCAAACTAAAAGAGGTGAAATTGGTAAACCAAAGGTTATAGCTAAAATAGAACAGTCTTTTACGAAACCAACGAAGCTACCTAAATTTGTTGGAGCTGCTGAATATCTTAGTGTGCTAAATAGTATCGAATTAGAGGCTGATCGTGTTCCTAAATACTCTGATGAATTTATTGAAAATATTAGAAATGGAGTTGATCCAGATTTATATCCAGATGTCAACTGGATGAATCAAGTATTGCAGGATTTTGGAGATAACACCCGCGCCACATTAGATGTAAGCGGAGGTTCAGAGATATTACGCTACTCTTTTGTTGCAGCTTATTATCGTGAAGGAGGTATTTTAGAAAGAGATCGTTCACATGGATGGAACTCATCATTACGTCTGAGTCGATATAATGTAAGATCTAATGTAGATTTGAACCTTAGCCCTACTACACTAATGCGTTTTAATATTGGAGGATATATGCAAGAACGAATTTCTCCACCACAAAGTATTGATGGTGTATTTGGAGATGCTTTTCAAACTCCTCCTCACGTTCATCCACCACGCTACTCTACAGGTGAAATACCAAGAGTGTCTGGACGCCCCAATGTGTGGTCAAATTTAACCCAGACAGGATATGAGCGTAATAATAGAAATAAGATAGAGACATTATTCAGTTTAGAACAAGATTTGAAAATGTTAGTACCTGGATTAAAGGTGAAAGGAACTTTTTCATTTGATAGCTATAGTGATAACAGAGTTACAAGAAGCAAAAACCCAGATTATTATAATCCAGCTATTGGTAGAGATCCAGAAACTGGAGAATTGGATTTAATTATCGATTCTTATGGTCAAATGTTCCTAGATCATAGTACTGAAGCAGGTTTTGGAAATCGTAGTACTTACTTAGAGGGATCTATAACTTATGATCAAACTATTGCATCAGATCATACAGTTAACGCTTTGTTTATGTATAATCAACGTAACTATGATGATGGAAGTGCATTACCTTTCCGATATCAGGGCATTGCGGGCCGTACTTCATATATGTATAAACATAGATATGTAGGTGAGTTTAATTTTGGATATAACGGATCTGAAAATTTTGCTAAAGGAAATCGATTTGGTTTTTTTCCATCTTTTGCAGCAGGTTGGATAGTTTCTGAAGAAAAGTTTATGGAGAACATCAATCATGTACTCACAAAACTTAAACTAAGAGGATCATGGGGATTAGTTGGAAATGATGATGTTGGTGTTCGTTTTCCATATATATCAACAATTGATGAAACAGGGGAATATTATTGGGGGTATGATAGGAATCAATTCCATCGAGCAGGACGTAGAGAAGGGAATGTTGCCAATAAAAATCTAAAATGGGAAACTGTAGCAAAAACAAATTTAGGACTTGAGATAGGGTTGTGGAATGCTGTAGATTTTCAAGTAGAGATATTTAAGGAGAGACGCCGAGATATATTTATGCGTAGGACAACAATGCCTGCTTCTGCAGGGTTTATTTTATTACCTTATGCAAATTTTGGTAAGGTAGATAATAAGGGAGTCGAAATGTCTTTAAATATAAATAAGCAATTAACTAAAGATTTTTTTATATCTGGAATAGGAACTTTTACTTATGCTAGTAATAAAATAATTGAACAAGATGAAGCACAAGGTGTAATAGGTACTAATAGACAACGTACCGGTCATTCTGTTGGGCAACATTTTGGGTTGATAGATGATGGACTATTTACTGAGGATGATTTTATTGATGTTGAAAAGGGAATTTTAAAAGAAGGAATTCCACAGCATACGTTTTCACCTGTTCGACCAGGAGACATAAAATATGTGGATGTGAATAATGATGGGAAAATTGATGCTTTAGATTACTCACCAATTGGTGGTACTTGGGATCCTAAAATAGTTTATGGTTTTGGTGCAAATATGAATTATAAAGATTGGGATTTTGCTTTTTTCTTTCAAGGTAATGGCAAAACAGACCGGATAATAGGTCGTTCAGCTTATTTTTTACCAGGATCCGGTATGGGAGCTTTAGGAAATATGTATGAAAATGTTGATAGTAGATGGACAGCTGACAATCCGCAACAGAATGTTTTTTATCCGCGTTTAACAGCTGGTCAAAATGAAAATAATCAGCAATCATCAACTTGGTGGCTGAAGGATATGAGTATGTTGCGTTTGAAAAGTATTGAGGTTGGATATAATATACCAAAAAATGCTGTTCGAAAAATGCGTTTGAATGGTTTTCGATTTTATGTAAGAGGTACAAATTTATTGACATTTAGTAAGTTTAAGTTATGGGATCCAGAAATTGATAGTACAGAAGGAAGTAGATATCCTTTAGTTAAATCGCTATCTGTAGGTTTATCTGTTAATTTCTAAATAGAAAAAATAATATGAAGACAATATTTAAATATAGTTTTATACTTTTTGTGTTATTGCTAAGCTCTTGTGTTGATTTTCTAGATAAAGAACCAGATGATCAGTTAACATTAGATATGGTTTTTAGTGATAAAACTAGAACAGAAGATTGGCTAGCTGGAGTATATACAAATATACCAGATACTTATTGGTTGTATGCGAGCTCTGGTGGGCAAGATGCTCTTGGTGATGATTTAGCACCATCAACAGGTTGGTTGCAGTTTGGTTGGGGAGTAATAGGTATGCAACAAGGTAATTGGAACCCAACTACAAATTGGGAACCAAACTATTTTGTTGAACTACCTAAGCGAATTCGTTCAGCTTATATCTTTATTGATAATGTAAAACCAAATGCCTCTCAGCTGGTTACTCAACAGGAAGTGGACTATATGAAGGCAGAAATGAGAGCATTAATAGCATATTATTATTATTTGATGTTAAATTATTATGGAGCTATTCCTTTACAGCTTGAATTAGTTGATATGGGAGCACCTTTAGATCAAATTCAAACATCTCAAACCCCATTTGATGATGTGGTTAATTGGTTGGATAAGGAACTTCTAGAAGTTTCTAAATTATTACCACCATATTATAATGAATCAAGAAAATATGGTCGTGTAACTTCTGTGTTTTGTTTAGCTGTTAGAGCACGAATGCTTCTTTTTGCAGCTAGTCCTTTGGTTAATGGTAATCCAGATTATAGTAATTTTAAAAATACAGATGATGAATTAATTTTTAATCCAGTATATGATTCTAAAAAATGGGATAGAGCAGCTCAAGCGCAAAAAGAACTGATAGAATATGCTGAAAGCCATGGGCATAAATTATATTATGAGTATTTAAGTAATGGAGATATTGATCCTTTTATGTCATATCAAAACATGTTGTTTGCTCGATATAATGAAGGGAATAAAGAAATATTATTTGCTAAGAATAGTACTGGATCTGATGGTTATGATGCTCATGCTCAGCCACGAGGAACAGGAGGAAATGGTGGATTAGGGGTAACACAATCATTAGTCGATGCTTTCTTTATGAAAAACGGATTGAGTCCTATTTTAGGTTATAATGAAGATGGTTCGCCAATAATCAATCAGAAGTCTGGATATGTAGAAAAAGGTTTTTCAAAAAGTAAAGAGTACAGAAATACTAAGTGGATTGAAGTACAAGGGGATAGAGGTAGCGAACTCAATCCAGTAACTCTTGAAGATACTTATAATATGTATTGTAACAGAGAACCTCGTTTCTACATATCTGTGTTGTATAATGAAGCTTGGCATCGACGAGAGAACAGACGAACTCAATTTTATTCAGGAGCTTGGGATGGTGGTCCAACTCATGATGCTCCACAAAATGGGTATCTTGTAAGAAAAAAAGTGCACCCAGATCATGATCCAAGAAGTGGAGTTAATCCATTTCGTCCTGGTATTTTATTTAGACTTGGAGAGTTCTATTTAAATTATGCAGAAGCTCTAGCTGAATCTGATAGTTGGAGTAGTAATAAGGAAACAGCTTTATATTATTTGAATAAAATAAGAGAAAGAGCTGGAGTTCCTCTATATGGAAACGGATTAGATATGATAGCTGCTCCTACATCACAAAAAGAACTAATTGATATTATTCGAAGAGAAAGAAGAGTAGAACTAAATTGTGAGAATGGAACTCGTTGGGATGATATTCGACGTTGGAAACAAATTGAGCTACTTAATACAGATTTCTGGGGAATGAATTTTGGAGGAACAGAGAATGATGATGATCCCAATAATCCTAAAGCTTATTTTGTAAGAAAAATCTATCAAAAAAGAATCGCTTCTAAAAAGAATTATTGGGTACCAATACCTCAAGGAGAAATTGATAATAATCCTAAATTAATACAACTACCTTTTTGGGAGGCGTCTACAGATTCAAATTAATAAAAAATAGAATACTATGTATAAAATTAAAACATGTCTTTTTATAATAATACTTAGTCTAGGACTAACAGCATGTAGCGATAGTGATAAAGGTAGTCTTAATCTAAGCACATTAAATCTGGAGGTGTCTAATGATACTATTTTTTTAGATAGTTCAAATCCAGATGACGTTGCTTTAACTTTTAAGTGGGATAGTGGAGCTAGTAAAGGCAATGATTATTATTTGGTTTATTATTTTAGATTGACTACAATAGGAAGTGATTTCAATGAAAACTCTACAGATCCTATAATAATAGAGGAAGAAGATGATAAAATAGTATCCTATAGTCATCAGGAACTATCTGATTTGCTAATAGCAAAATGGGGAGTAAAACCTGGGGATAATGTTGCTTTACAATCACGCCTTGTGGCCAAAGTTATAGGACCAAAATTTCAATATCCTGAGATTAGCTACATAAATGTTGTTATTTATAACTATCCTGAAAATCCATTGTTTATAATGGGAAGTGCTACGTCAGCAGAGAATGATCCAACTAAAGCCATACCTGTTGAAGAAAAAGAAGCGGGTGAGCTTTATCAGTGGGTTGGAAATTTGAAGCCTGGTGGATTCAAATTTATTAAAGAATATGGAGTATCACTTCCGTCATTAAATAAAGGTTTAGAGGATAATACTTTTATTATTCGAGAGAGTGAGTCTGATCCAGATGATTTATTTACTGTTGATAAGGAAGGATTATATTCTGTTACGATTGGTATGAAAAATAAAAAAGTAGTTTATGGCCCTATGCTATATTCTAATTTATATTTAGTTGGTTCAGCTACTTCTGCAGAATGGACTATAAAAGATGCAATAGAATTAAGTCCTACTCCTTTTATTCCAAATGAATTACATGCTACAGTTGTTCTTAAGGAGGGAGAATTGAAGTTTTACTCAGCAAAAGATTTTAATTCTATGTTTTTTAAACCTCTGAAAGCTAATGCTTCAATAACAGAAGATTTAGACTTTGTTTATGAGGTTAATGGAGAAGATAGAAAATGGAAAGTTCAAAAAGAAGAAGAGGGGTTATATAAGATAAGTCTAAATTTAAATACTAATAAAGTTAAATTTGAAAGGATAGATAATAATTAA
>CAZGUI010000114.1:0-5977 GCA_964528875.1 uncultured Bacteroides sp.
TGGTTGACAGTGAAGTGCTTCGAGATCGCCACCTTCGGGTAGCTGCAAACCGTTGTATGCAAGGCAAAGAAACGAACTGCACAGAAATAAATTGATTGATAATTTGAAAAAACGGATAGATAATATTGGCTCATTTATTGAAAGTTGGTGCAAGAAAAAAATAGTTTTTGCCCACCCGCTTCTGCCCTGCGGGACAGTTGGGGAAGCCTACGCACATTGCACACATTTGCAAATCGCACAAGCCGACACACAAACCAAAATTTGCAAAAGAGTGCAATTTTTGCCAACACACTTAAGGATAGCGAAATGATAGATTTTAATGATATACTTTTAAGGCAATTTAGGATTGACCTAATTGAAAGAGACAAAAATCCTCACTTGTCATTTCTGAAGCTTAAATATAACTACGATTATTCGGACATATGTTATATTATCGACAACCTCGGAGATAAAAACAAGACCTTTACTGACCATATTTATGGTTGTTCATTACCAAGTTCAATTTCAGAATTAGGTGATTCTAATGTTCTATATGGCGATGCAAGCGATGCTTTTGAGAAAGAAGTAAATTGGTCATTGTTGGCAATAAGAAAATTTAGTGATAAGATTCAAATTTTCGTTGATAAAAAAGAGGAATATGAAAAGGCGTTAATAATTGGTGATTATGCACAAGCCAATACTATACTTGACGATATTGAAAGAGATGTATGCTTCTCTCTTTGGGGAATCGAACAAAGATTCATTTTAATAGAAATTGAAAAAGGGCTTAAGGAAAATACTAAATTCCTGAATGATATTAATGAACAGAATAAAAAATGGTTTATTAAACGTTTTTCTCATTTTTTTAGTTTAAAAGCAGAAAAAGAACTTTCTGTAAATCAGTATAATATATCTCTTGCGAGGTTGCTGTTTCGTTATATTGAATCAAAAAATCAAGTTGACCTACATTATTACAATTTTAAACTTAATTTTCTTGAAGTTGAGCAACAAACTTTGCATCCAGACTTCTTAGCAATTGAGGGATACCATTCAATTATAGATAAATACATCACATTA
Source organism: uncultured Bacteroides sp. (assembly GCA_964528875.1). Taxonomy (GTDB): domain Bacteria; phylum Bacteroidota; class Bacteroidia; order Bacteroidales; family Bacteroidaceae; genus Bacteroides_E. The sequence goes on from CAZGUI010000114.1 coordinate 1,057, forward strand.
GTTCGAATTCTTCAATTAGCAGTATTAGAAAATGATAAGGATAAGAAAGCTTTTTTGGATAGTAGAATTTATTATTTATCAAAAAAAGTCAATGACTTTAATATTGATAAGTTAAGGTTATTAATAGACACAAATTTTGATTTCGAGTATATAGCTCGAGAACAAGATATAAACTCCTTAAGAGCGTTAGATTATTATACAAATGGAGAATACGAAAAAGTTGAAGAATTATTGAAAAAAATGCTAATTCAAAATCCTTTATCAATTGAATTGTATGAAGTCTATTTGAAGTCAATAGTTCTTCAAGAGAAAGAGCTTTCTCCAATTGGTCAAGATGGTAACTCGTTTCAAAATAGAATACTTAAATCCCTATATGGTATTTTATTGAGAAATGAGTCAATGCCAGAGTGTTTAAATGAAATTAGAAAGATTGCTTTTAATATTAGTTCAATCTTTTCACTTTCCTTTTACTTAATGAATTTTTACAAAGAAGAAGTTGAGGGCAAAAATATATTTAAACAACAAAGTGTTCTAAATACGAAATTTCTGAATCCTTCATTGATAAAGCTCCTTAGTGATTCTTGTCGAAACAAGAATCTTTCATTTGAGTTTATTAATTCATCAAGTCTTGCATATCTTTTCCAACAACAAAATGGAACGACACAAACAATAGAAGCTTCGAACTTACCTGAAAATAGGAAAAGGATACTTAATGCTTTTTTGTACCAGAAAAACAAAAAGTACGACGAAGCAATACATTTGTGGGAAGATATGCTAAATGAAGCATCTTTAAAAAATTTTCAGAGAGAAAAAGTACTACAAAATCTTTTTAAATGCTATGAAGAATTAAGCCAGTTTGATAAGTGTCTTGATTTGTACGTTGATAATTATTTTGATAACCCTCTCCTTGTATCAAACATTGTTGTTGATAGAATTAAAAAGAAAATACGAACAGCAAAATATAAAAATGTTAATCACACCATAAATCTACCATTGTTCTATAAGCTTACAAATTCGGAAGATTATGATGTGCATACAGCCTATGAGTGTTACTTAATCGCTCAAGATTGTTTTACTCCTACCGAATTGATTGAATTGGTAGCCAAGGATATTGATGAAAAAATAATCTATTTCTTATCTGATATTTGCACCTTAGATATTTTTAAGCATTCTCCATTTATTACAAGTTCGAAACATAAATACAATGAGCGAATTAATGTTTGTAAAAGCCTTGTGTTACTCGACAGTATATCGGAAAGTGAATATAAGGACGAGATAGAGAGACTTACAAAGCGCTTAATAATTCAAAAGGGCATACAGGAAATAGATGAAAGTAAAATATATGTTAATCAAACAGGAATAATTGAAACTGAACTAAAAAATATAACCTCAATCTTTCGAAGATTTAAAATGATTGGAGAATTAAAATCAGAAAAAGATATCTCAATTCTTTCACTCTACTCTGATAAAATGTTTAGTTATAAAATGTCAGATGAAGAAGATGGAAATGAGTTTTCGAAAGACCCTCAGTTCGATATTTATAAAGATATTTTCTACTTTCTACGCGATAAGTTCTTATTCAGTAATTACGGACTTCAACAGTATTTAAGTGCAAGAATTAGGCATGGAGTTCTCCTTGGTGAGATTAGACCTGAATTTGAAAACTTAAACTTAATTACTGAAAAGGAAAAAGGCATTGATAGTTATAAAGATAATTCAAACTGGGATTTGTTTACTCTCCAATTAAATGATGCTGAGAATGCAAAGTTTCAGGAAACACTTTCTGATTTTTCAACAAATATTGATGCTTTAATTAATGAAGAAATACTATCAAGAAGTTTACAAATCAAAATTGAGGATAAAAATCCTCTTGGGTGGTTAGACTATAATTTTGACGATTTGATATTGCAGATTTCGTATTTAGCTCATCAGAAAATAGAAGGTGTTGAAGAATTTGCCAATGCAATTTTTTCAGACTTATGGTCAAGAACAGAGAAAAACTTGTCTGACATAAAAGCTAAAGTTAACGGAGAAATAAAGGAGAAATTTTTTGAACTACTATTAAAGTTAGAGCAAGAGTTAATAAACGTATTTGGCAATATTCCAGAGCAGTTAGCCAATAATATTAACGAAGCTCGTGTAAATATTGAAAATAAATTGATTAAGGTTGCAAATTGGTTTTCTATTACAGAAAGTAATATTTCTGATTTTCAAATAGAGAAAATTGTTGATGTTAGCCTTGAATATAACAAAACCATAATTCCAATAAAGGAAATAAACTGTAGCTGTTTGTTCAAGGGCGTTTATTATCCGCCATTAGTTGATTTAGTTCGTATTTTTATGGACAATGCTACCAAGCATGCAGGATTTGATGATGAGAACGTAAAGTTTCATGTTTTTATAAATGAGCAAAGTGATTTACTTAATATGCAATTTAGGAATTCCTTAGCACCTTCAATAGATATTGACAATTTGAAATCGAAAATATGTTCTTTTACTCTTGACCTTAATAAATCAATGAAGGAAAAAGGTTCTGGATTTCATAAGGCTATGAGAATAGTTAAAACGGATTTGATTCATAGCGAAAATGATATGTCTCTTAGTCTTAATGATGAAAATGAGTTTTGTATAGATATTAGTTTAAATAAGAAAATCCTTTTAGCATGAAAATCTTGTTTATAGAAGATAATCCACAAAAATTAAAGCAAGTCTGTGACTTTCTTAAACAAGAGTACCCTGATGTAGAATTGACAATACGTAAGTCTTACAATTCTGGTTTAAGAGAGTTGATAAAGAATAATTCATATTCACTGATATTACTTGATATGAGTCTGCCTAATTATGATATAGAGCCAGGTGAATCGGGCGGTGACTTTGAAAAATATGCAGGTAAGTTTTTACTAAATGAAATGTATCGTAGAGATATAACAACAAAAGTTCTTATTATCACTATGTATCTAAATTATGTGGATGAAGAATTTAGTTCAGAACTTAAAGATAATTTCCCTAACTATTTGGGTGTTGTTTACTATAATGTTAAAGAACCTGATGGTTGGAAAAATGAGTTAAAAACCCGAATTGATAGTATTTGATATGATTAAAATAATAGTTGTCGAAGATAATCCGACCAAACAAGACAAGATAAAGAAACTCATAGAATCAAGTATTGATATTCCGAGTTCAAATATTGAGTATGCGGTAGACATAAAATCAGCTAAAAAGCTAATTTACAAGAAAGCTTACGACTTTATGATATTAGATTTAGTCTTACCTTTAGATAGTGAAGATGAGCCAAGTCCTGAAAATGGAATTAGTTTTTTAAATGATATTCATTCAAGTCCTCAAATTAAACCAATAACACATATCGTTGGTTTAACTGAGTTTTCCGAGCACATGGATAAGTTTAAAGTTAGTTTCGAAACATTTGTTTGGCAATTAATTGACTACAAAGCAGAGGAAGTTGATTGGCAGGAAAAATTGAAGAACTTATTATTTCATTTGATTAAAGTAAGGACTGAGTTTTTGCAAAGAGATAATCTTGATTATGATTACGATATTGCTATTTTGACTGCACTGCAAGACCCCGAGTTGACACAGGTTTTAGCTCTTGATGGCGATTGGGAAGAGTTTAAATTTGGCAATGATGCTACTCAATATTATAAAGGAGTTTTTAAAAAAGGTGATAAAACTTTTAAAGTAGTAGCAACTTCTGCCCCACAAATGGGAATGGTTGCTTCATCTACTTTATGTATGAAGATAATTCATAATTTTCGACCAAGATATATCTTTATGCCAGGTATAGCAGCAGGTGTTAAAGGAGAAGTTGATTTTGGTGATATATTAGTTGCTGACCAAACGTATGATGGCACAAGTGGCAAGATTACAACAAAGGATTCTGGAGACAAAGGATTTAGCCCTAACCCAACTCCTTTATCATTGGACTCTGACTTAAAAGAAAAAGTTAGAACTTATGAAACAAAGAAAAGATATCTTTTTGAGCTTAAAGATAAGTGGCAAGGGAATAAGCCTGCAACAGACTTAAAAGTTAAAGTTGGACCTGTTGTTTCTGTACCATATGTAATTCAGAATGAAGATGAATTGATAAATCTTAAAGACCATCAAAGGAAACTGATTGGATTGGAAATGGAAATATTTGGATTATTCTATAGTGCAAATAATGGCTTTAATCCTAAACCCAAGCCTATGGCTATTAAGTCAGTTTGTGATTTTGGAGACAAAGAGAAAGCTGATAACTATCAAAAGTATGCTGCCTTTACAAGTGCTCAATTTATGTATGATTTCATATTGAATGAACTATGATTTGCCAGCCCTCACAGTCAAGCACAATTGCAATTCGCACGAACCAACGCTTGACCAAAAATTGCAATAGAGCTAGTCTGTTTTCCAACGCTTTTTTGCCGACCTTAAAAACTAATTTTTTCAAGAACAGTAGTGCTTCGATTGAGTGGATTAGTAATTGTAAAAGATTGATAATTAGCGGATAATGAATAAAGCCCAGCATACAACATCGTGTATAGTGCATTTGGCGGATAGTGCTAATTTCAAGGGTGGTACATCTAATAAACGGTGTAGCGGTTTGACAGGTTCGTGCTTAAAAATGCCAAACGACACCATACACGTAACCGTTACTTCCCTTCCAAAAAAAACAGCTCCAACTCTGCATTAATCCAATTAATAACACAGAGTCGAAGCTGTTTCGTGGGTTATAGTTATTACATCTTTCTCTAATTCATTATTAATGATATTGTCGGGAGCCTATCCAAACAATTTCTCACTATCATTAAATTTAGCGGAAAGCCCCCTGCATATCCTTACTTATTTTATCATTAGTAATTCTTGCATAAATTTGAGTTGTTTGAATATTGGTGTGTCCTAACATTTTACTAACCGTTTCAATTGG
>CAZGUI010000115.1:0-5872 GCA_964528875.1 uncultured Bacteroides sp.
ACACCATTTAAGTACCAATAGCCATCAGCTCCTATAAACCAAAGGTCAGGAGTTTTAGCAATAACACCCTCTCCAGAAACTACCCAATCATAAAAATAGTAGTATCTAGTTTTAGTATAGCTATCTCCAGTAGATGCCGTAATCTTAAAGGTTCCACTATTAAAAGGAAATTCAGACTCCATAGTCGTATGATAACTTAAAGAAAGAGAGTCTGTTTTTGTTATAGTATACTCGCCAACATCTGTTAATTGAAGTTCTAAAGTAAGTGTCTGTTCTCCTTTATTTACCTGATAGGAAGAATTGAAAACAGCAGTTCCATTAGATTTTTTTATAACTAAATCAATATATCCAGATTCAGTTGAATAAACTTTCAAAGAATGAATTCTAACAGGATTATCAATTTGAAAGCGAAGTCCTCTATTAGTCAAGTTAGTAATGAGTCTATCTGGTTCCCACAAGTTTTTACTTGCTACTCCGACAACAGCCGTACCAGTGGTTTTAACCCATTTATATTTAGAGGGTGTAGAAGAACCCGCCTCATTAGAATCTGAATACGTGCCAATATAACTTCTTCCAACCGAAGAAGTCTTTGAGAAATCAACCGTTCCATCACTACTATTTGCCCAAGCAGTATGAAGATAGGAACTTTTTCCATCTTTAACGACACTATAAGAGCTTTTAGAGGTGCCGTTTGAATAAATCCACTTAGTTTGAGTCCATAAGTACTCGCCCTCTGTTGCTGCAGGAGGTTCATCAAACCATCCTGTTTCTGGAGCAACTGTTGGACTATTATTCCTTCCATATTTAATTTCTGTTTCTTTAACACTTACAACTAAAGTTCCACTTTGAAGATTAGTTATAATTTGGGAAATATTTCTTTCACCATTCTTTTGGTCATAAATATCTCCATAAACAGTAACTTTACCTGCACGAAGGTCTCCTATGGTTAGGTCATTTATTGCATCAATTCCATTCATAGAAATGGTTGTTTGTAATAAAGTTGTCTTACCATTTAGAGTAACACTTAAACTAGCCGTTAAAGGACTTAAAGTTTCAGTTATTGCCGCTGGTATGAGGGAACGAATTACTTTATTCTGTCCCTCTTGTTCAAAAATCTCTGCCGTTGATACGGCAGTTTTACCATATTCGTTCTCATATGATACGTTTAAAGGGGTAACTAAAGACCAATCCCAATCTAAATCATCAAAAACTAAATAGGCATCCCCACCCCTAATAGGAGTGCGATCTCTAAGTTGACCTTCCTTCAAAGGAAGGGTTGTTTCATATTCCTTTACTCCCGATCTTGCTACATAGCTTCTCATTCCTTTCTCTCCATTTTAATCTAACAAATCTGCTAAACTGGCGACACCAGACCTTTCATTCTTCTTTAAGTCAATATAGGCAAATAAAGGATTGCCCTTTAATCTGTCTATCATTGTTTCTAATCCCTGTGAATTTTCAAAGACTTGTCGATCTCTTTGTTTAATGTCGCCATCCATCCACAGTTCAGAACCTTTATCCACTCTACCCATTATTAATTGAATATGCTCTTTAGTAAGATTTTCTGATTCCATTGAATAAATAATAGAATTTCGAATTGAACGCCCTCTTAAAAAGGCAAGAGGAATAACATTCAGTATATGCTTTCTTGTAAGTTCTTCAACATAAGATTCATCTCCACAATGGTCTATAAAGGGAGATAAATAAGGTAGAAATTTATTTTCTAATGAGCCTTGTAAGGCACCTATATTATCTGTATCTCTGACTTGAACATTATTACGAACAAAGGTAATTGAATCAAATTTTCCTTCATTAATTAATTGGAGTCCTGCCCTGATACATGAGAGACTTTTGCCCGTTCCAAATTTTCCTGTTAAAACCTTGACAGGGGCTTCGGAACTTTTAAGCATATGAAAGGCACAATATTGTTCAGGATTTCTTGGTTTTATAATTTCAGTTTGATGGTCTCCAAGTTTGGTATAGGGGACTTTTTTAATTTTATCTCCTTTTTTAATACCATAGTCTATAACTTCTTTCTTTTTATCGGTAATGATTAAATATTCATTCTCAAATAGGTCAAATTGATTTGAATCTAGTTCATCCTTATAAAAAGCCGATAATTGTTTATTAGTTAACGTATAATATTCATATCCAGTATAAATACTCAAATAGAACTCCTTTAAATTAAATAGGATTTACCTACCAAAATAGATGTAAATCATCTTTATCCAAAACTTTGTGGATTATGCCTCGCTCCAGAGCCTCTTTATTTCTTATGTACCAATCGGCTCCCATATTTTTCTTTACTTCTTCTTCTGTAAAGTTCGTATGACTTATATAAAATTGCTCCATCTTTTCAACTTGTTCATCATAATCTTTCATCATGTTCTTTATATTATCATAATCTCCACTAATATTAGATACTCCACCTTTATGAAATACCCAATAGGCACTCTTTAAGGCATAGCGTTTATGGCATGAAAGAAAGATTAAACTAGCTGCCGAGGCAACCATTCCCATAGCAATTCCAATTATTGGTGTTTGAGAGATTTCAATAATCGCACTAATAACTTCTTCTATATCTAAATCGCCACCAGGACTAGAGAACAATAGTTTAATAGGTTTTCTTTTACTAACCAAAACCTCACTATCTTCTTTATTCCATTTTAAGATATAATCAACAATAGATAAATAATCGCTATCAATCTCATCATCAATCCAAATGGTTCGATTCTCGAGTTGCTCATATGCTCTAACTAGAGATGGGTCTGGAAGCTTTAAGTTAGCTTCATCTGGTAAATTTAAAATTATTGTGTCCATAAATCTCCTTCTGATCTAAGTAGTCTTTTTCTTCGTTGTATATAAAAAACGACCATACCCAACTTTGAGTATAGGTATAGTCGTTGATTTTTGGCACTAAGGTCGGACTGCCTAAAGAGAAGTGCCGTAGGTTTTGAGAGGTTCCTTAACCTAGAAATGAGGGTCGATTTGCATTAGAAAGGAAATAAATAGAGTATTTACAAATCGAACTTTGGTTGCAGGGGATAGTAACGCTCTATCGGAGGGTTGGTTATGAGCCAACCTTGAGGACTTCCTCTCCCTGCCATTTATATTCTACTTCTATATTATAACTTATTTATAGAATAAAATCAAATTTTTACGGCTGAATATCGCTTAATTTTTTGGTGGAAGTATTGTCCAGTGCTAGAAGCCTTTAGCCAACCTTCCACAATTTCAGCATCAACATTTGGGTATTCATAAGTGCCACCACTTTGAAAGGTAACATCTAAATCTTTTGTTCTACGGTTATATTCTACTTTTTTAATTGCCGAAGAGTTTGGGCTATTAAAGATTAGTTTTTTGGTATCGTTTTGTTCTACTTTAAGTTTCATATGAACCAACTTTCTATTGTTCAACGGCTTTTAATCTTGCCAAATCGCTTGCGTTTGGATTGCTTGGACTTTCATAATGGATTGGAAGTAGTTTTCCATTCTTGTGACGGACATACTTTAGAATGGAATCATTAAAACTAATAACAAATCCTTCCACATTTCTATCAACTCTTTTACAGTAAGCATCATAAAGATTATCTAAGAATTCATAGTCACAGAATTCTGTTCTTGCAATTTCAGGCACTATTCCTAAATAATCTGGAACCAATAAATCTTGAAACGGATAGATAAAGAGTTCATGATTATGGGACTTACGAGTTAAATGAAAACCAGTTTCATCTTTTACAATATTTGCCTTAGCAAAGATATTAAATTTAGGTAATTCTGGATATTTTAATCTCCCCATTCCTAACCATTCCCCACAAAGAGCCGAATCATTATGTAGTTCATTTTGAAGTTTCTCACCATAGTTCTTAAAGAATTTATAAGAACCTTTGTAGCCACACTTTTTATCTAAAAGTTCATCTAAAGAGAAGATATTTTTTCTTGTCGCAAAGTATAATACATCTTCATATTTAAAGATAACTGCATTAGAGCCATCTAATTTTTCAGTAATATAAAAAGAAACTTTATCAAGAGAGAATCTTTCAGTTTTAGGATAGAGTTCAGTTTTTTCTGCCATATTAATCTTCTTTCTATTCTTTATTCTTTATAATTATATTATAATACTTTTTAAAGAAAAAGTCAAATTAATTTTTGTCATCTTTACAATTATACTCTACTCTTAGATAGTCCATAATCTCTGCTGTAGGAGTTATGGCTTCTCTCAATGCATAACTATTTTTATAAGCAAAAGGACTTTCATCTAAGGTATTGGTATTGACAGTTGAGGAATAAATGCCTTCCATTGTTTCTCTATAATCTTCTAAATTAACAAGCTCTTTGGCTTTTGTTCTCGACATTTTTCTTCCTGCTCCATGAGGTGCCGAAAAGTTCCAATCTGGATTTCCTTTTCCTTTGCAAATAAGGGAACCATCTCTCATATTTAATGGTAATATAAAAACTTCACCTTTGCTTGCCGACACAGAACCTTTTCTTAAAATTCTATTTTCTACATCAATATAATTATGAACAGTATCTAACATAAAAGTTAAATCATATCCAGAGGCTTCTTCTATCAATTTAATTATTGTTCTACGGTTTAAGGCGGCATATTCAGTACATATTTTCATATCATGGAGATAGTCTTCTAAATAGGTTCCTTCTAAGTATGCCATATCTTTGTTTATTAATTCAGGTTTTATTGCTCTTAAAACCATTTCAATATTCTTTTCTTTGCCTTGTTCTTTAAGTTCTTTTATTATTCGAGTTTTATCTACCTTTCTTCCTTGAAGAGTTTTATAGGCTAAGTTTTGATAATAGGTTGCTACTTTAACGCCTAATGAACGAGAACCTGAATGGACTGACAAATATAGGGAGTTGTTGCCTGTTGAACGCCCTGCTTCGATGTAATGATTTCCTCCGCCAAGGGTTCCAAGACTTTTTAAGGCTCTTTCTTTATCCTCATCGGATAACGGCATTCTTAACTCATCCAAAGAAAAGTTGATAATTTGCATTGGATGAATATTGAATCCTCTAGGGACTGCCATTTTTATCGCTCTATCAAGTTTTTGATAATCTACCGAACCATCTTGAAATTTAGCTAAAGCAACGCCACAGCCAATATCTACTCCAACTAAATTTGGAGAGGCTTTATCTCTAATTAACATAGTAGTGCCAACCGTACAGCCTTTACCTACATGGGCATCTGGCATTAGTCGCAAATTAGATTCTTTAGAAAATGGTTCATTTAAAAGAGATATTGCTTGAGAAATAACAAGTTCATCTTGTTCTCTAACTCCATCCGAAGGATTATAATATATACCTTCTCCATATTTTCCCTTTAATTCTATCATTTTAAAGCCTTTCTAATAGTCCAATTTATTCCACATTCACAGCCATCTTGAAATAGCCACTCTGCATCACTTATCTCGCAAGTAACTTCCCCATACTCCTCAATTTTATCAACAACAATATCATATATCCCTGCTTCCTTTAAGAGATCTTCGTAGTTAATTAAGTCATCTTCTCCCTCAAAAGTCCAAATAAGATAATCATCCGACTCGAAAATTGCTTCACCTCTCTTGACTCTTACTCTCTCAGTAAAATCCATTCCTGGTTCAATACCTATTATCTCAATTTCAATGGTAGGATGAGTTTTCGCAAAGTCTTCCAAGCAGGTTCCCTTGTGGTCCTTGTCCTTGAGATATTTATAATAGCCTTGAGCAGATAACATACTGGAGAGTGACCATGCTCCATATCCTTCAAAATATGCAGTTTCATCCCCGTCCTCATATGCTGAGTGGACTTCAAAAATTCTATAGAAATGAGGTTTTTGTGCTACAATAGCCTCATAATTATATCCCGCAGTAAAGGTTTCC
>CAZGUI010000116.1:0-5778 GCA_964528875.1 uncultured Bacteroides sp.
CTTTGCATTTTTATGCCTCGCTTTATGGCGGGGCTTGTATGCCTGGAGCTTATTAGGAGCTTATTATATGCTTATATATACATATATAAAGGCTATCAATTAAAAGATATATATATAGATACTTATATATATAGGAGCCCGAAGCCTTGAAATTTATTGTGATATTGCACAACGGATGGCCACGCTATAAAAATAGTTTTATACAATGTGCTATTTCGTTCAACTGGGGCTTGAATTGTTGTTACTTTTAGTGTAGTGTTTTAGGTGCCCAATAAATGCGGGCAAAATATTCAAAAGGCTAAAGCCTTAAAATTTTAAGGAGTGGGAAAAAATGAAAAACAAAAAACGTAACTATTACCTAGTACATGCCGATGGGGATACATTCCTAATCAAAAACAATGGGATGGCAGAACAAATTGAAAACGGGGTGCCAACTGGTAAGGTTGAACCGACAAGATTGTTGAGGGATAGCGGATACAAATATAAATGGACTAATAAATAATAGGAGGAGGTTTAGACATGAAAAAATATATTTTATTTGTAAACTGGGAACATTTTGACAAGCGCGGCGATTATGATTTATCAACCAGGGAGCGGGTCCCGGAGGCCTTCAACGACTTAAAAGCGGCCAGGGCTGCGCTCGATGCCGTGGAAATAGTAGCGGAGGCCGACGGATTCGGCGGTTTTTCTGCGACTTATGCGGTTGTCGAAGAGGCCGATAGCGAAGATTTGGAAAGTGTGAAGTTTAATGACCCGATCTATGAAAAAAACTTCTGCGACTACCCGGAGTTTTTGGAGCTTTACAAAAAAACATTTGGAAGGGAGTTTTAAAGTGGTTATAATTATCTTAACCTTCGCGGCCGCGGGGCTGCTTGCTTGGGGCTTCTGGCACGAAGAAAGGTTTATCGAGTTTGAGCGGGCAGCCTGGAAGGCTATTAAAAGGAGGTTCAGGAAGTAAAAGAGCTCATGATTTTATTTTTAACAGCTTCGGCCGCCTGGCCGTCTTTACTGGTTTTTGTTGTGATACTCGTTTTAATATTGGAGGTTTTGAGGTAAAACAGCACGGCCCGGGGCTGCGGCTCCGGGCCTTATTTTTTAGCCTGGGGCTATGTTGAGTATAAAGAGCCCTTGACCGATAAGCAAATAAAAGACCATGAGCTAACAGAATAAAACAAGAAGGAGGAAAAGGGGCTTTCTGCCCCTTTATTTTAAAATGATTTTTAACAATTGGTTTCTGAAAGCAGAGTGTAAATGGGAAGCACCCGACCTTGTAGAAAAAACAGATAACTACAGGCTATACTGGAATATGCTCCAACAGCCGCACCTGCTGATAGCTGGAGCGACCGGAAGCGGCAAATCAACCTTGATTGATGACCTAATTTATACCTTGGTCAGTTTAAAAGCGCCCGTTTCTGCCTCTTTGGTTCTGATTGACCCTAAAGAAGTGCAGCTTAAAAGATGGGCTAATCTGCCCCATGCAATCAACCATAGCACGGATATCGACGAAATAGGCAAAACGCTTTCCGGGCTTGCCAATTTAATGGATGCAAGATTTAAGGCTATGGCAGCTAATAATTTTGTGCAAAGTGACGAAAAAGATATATATATTATCATCGATGAGTTTATTGACATTAAGATTTTAGGAGGTAAAGAGGCCGAGAAGGCAATAATAAGAGTTGCGGCCAAGGGCAGGGCAGCCAACATGCACATCATTCTGGCAACACAACGCCCAACCCGTGATATAATCAACGGAGCTATTAAGGCAAACTTCCCGAGCCGTGTTGGCTTATCCACTGACGGCAAACAAGAATCAAGAAACATAATTGAAACAAGCGGTTGCGAACTTCTGCCAAGGTTTGGATATGCCTATTATAAAACACCCGATTATAGGCAACCGACTTTATTTGAGTTGAAGAAAACACCTGAAAACCATTTGCAATCCGTGATAAAGTACTGGAACGAGTACAAGCCCGAAAAGAAACACAAATTCTTCTGGGAAAAGTAAATAGCCTTTAAACAGACAAAAAAGCCCCTTGTGGGGCTTTTTCTTTTTGCCTATACCGTGTACCTGAAATGGATTAAAACGCCTTCTATGGGCTATTCTGTGCCCTTTTCGGGCAATTTCTTGTCCTTTTTAGTGTAGAGCTTCATAACATCATCAACATTTCCTTCCTCTACCACTGAAACCTGATGTGTGACCCTCTGTTCTGTCGTGTCTTTCATGCCGTAAAAATTCTTGCCCAAGAATATGCCTGAAACTGGATTGATTTTGTTCTCCGACATATAAGCTTCCCAGAGTTCCGCCAAGATATTATATGCCTTTCTGGCCACTTCCTGATGAGTGTCTGCTCTACTTTGGCCGCTTGCCCATCTTGACAGGGTGTTTCTGTTCACTCCGAGGGCATTTGATAAGCCCTGAACAGTTGGCTTGATGTCATCATCTACACACCGCCTAAAATACCATAAACATCGCTCTTCTACCGCCTCAACATCTGTCGAATCAACCGGCTCAAAGTCCCAAGCTTTCAGGGCACTTTCGAGAAATCTGCCGACTTCGCCCGCTTGTCTGCCTTCTAAAATCTCGCTTGATGTTCTGACCTTTCCGGGCTTGCCCGTTTTTTTGCTTCTTTTTGTTGTGTCTTTCGGTGGCCGCAAAACCACTCCGTCTGCCTCAACCTTTTTTATTTCTTCTGCCATTTAATCACCGCCTTTGAAAAGTTTCTCAAAGAGCTTTTTAAAAAAGCCTTTTCGCCTTTCTGCCTCTTTTTCTGCCTCTCTGTCTGCCTGTTACGCTGCCTCTTTAGCTTCCGCCAACCGCCTTTCAATCTCTACTGGTGAAATGTACGCCTGTCTGTTGTCCGCAAGAATCAGCCTGACGCGCTCCCTTGAGCACCACTGCTCCATACCCTTGCTTGCCGAGCCTTCTGTAAACTCTACCCTCTCGCCCACAACCCGTAAACTTGATACATCCTCAAAGAGTAAAAACTCGCCCTCTTTAAAGAAATCAATGTATAAAACCATTCGCTACCCCTTTCTGCCTAAAACGGCAATTCTTCTTCGCCTGTGTCTTGATATGTTGTCGGTTCTGTTGCACCTGCAACACTTTCTGCTTGTCCTCGCTGTTCTGCCTGCTCTGAATAGCTGGGCGGCTCAACATCCGCTGAATAGCCATCCGTAACCGACTTCGGCTCTAAAGATTCGATGTGTTCGACTATAAAGTCATACCGCTTTCTGTTTTCGCCTTCCTGATTTTTATATGTGTTTTCATCGTACTTTGCAACAATGACTACCATTGTGCCTTTCGGCAAGGCTGAAACAAACTTTGCCCTACCGCCCCAAGCTACAAACGGAGGATATGTAACTTTTTTGCCCTTACCCCAGCCTGTTTCGCAAGCAATCGAAAAGTTACAAACCTCTTTATCGCTCTGCGTAACTTTCAGTTCTGGTGCCCTTGTCAATCTTCCTGTGAATACGCAATTATTTACTGCCATACTTCTTTCTCCTAACTAAAATGAAATCTTATTGCTAAAATCGCAAACATCGCAACCGTTGAAGCGGAATAAACTGCTCTTTCGCTTTTTTCTTTTCCGCCCAAAGCCATAATAAACATAAAAATAACTATCCAAGCTCCCGCTACATCAAGAAACAACCCCATGTCGCATCACATCCTCTCAAGCCTTTCTGGGTCAACCTCCATTGTGCTGTCTTGCCTGTCATCTGTTGATATTCTTGCTGTTATGTCAACCTTTCCGTCCTTTTCACGGTAAATTATTGCTCTTAATCTGAAACCTTCATAAATCGCATTGTTTTCGTGCCTGTATTTTATCAAAAATTTTTGCATTAGTGCATCTTTTAGTTCTGCGTTAGTCATTCTATCACTCCCCTCTCTTTTGCCGTTTCGTATAATCCATCAACCACTTCTTCAATCGTTTTTCCTTCTTGCCTGAATGAGTCAATCCACCCCATCTCTAACAGTGCCCAGTATGGATTAACAGTGCCCTTTTGGAGCGTCAATCTGCCTATCGTTGTTAGTGCTGTTAGTTTTTGTTTTAAGGTCATTTCTTTGCCTCCTCTGTACACTGTCTGCAAAAGTGATAGTGCTTACCCCTAATCTCAAACTCCCACAAAGTTTCCCTGCTCATAATATCTCTTTTGCATCTGTAACAAGTTGCTATTTTTATGTTGTGTTTCACTGTGACTCTCCCTTCAACCTCACAGGCAACACCAAATACTTAAAATGTTCACCCTTTACAGGCTGAAATATTATAGGCGAAACCGCATCGTTCAATTTTATCACAACTTCTTCCTCTTCGATAGCTTTTAACGCTTCATTAAAGAACGCTGAATTAAACCCGATTGTTACTTCTTCGCTCTCAATTTTAGCATCAAGTCTTTCTTCTGCCTTGCCTGTTGCTGTTGTAACTTCCAACTGTATCGAATTATCGCTAAAAACAGCCTTTATAGGGCTTGCAAGTTTATCCGATACAATTATCGAAACTCTTGATAAAGCCTCTTGTAGGGCACTTGTGTTCACTTTTACGCTTGTTGGCTTGTATCCGTCAAAAGCCGATTGATATTTTAAGAATTCGCCTTCTAAAAGCCGTGAAATTAAAGTATAGTTTACACTTTTGAGCGAAATATGCTTAGTAGCCTTGCAAATCCTTACATTTTCATCCGATTGTGAAACGATTTTCACAACCTCACTTTTTATTATTGTTCAGCTTCCTTAACTTCTTGGTCAAAAACCTCTTTTCTTCCCATAGCTCATCGAGCCACTCTGAGCGAGTTAGTGGAGGTTTCCACGAGTCCTCTCTAACCGCGAAAGCATCGCCGTGCTGAACAATATCCGGGTAGTTATCATTTGCGATTGCTATTGGGTACTTATCAATCTCGTATGCGTGATATTTGATATTGGTAAATCCCATCTTATCGAGACAATACCTGCCGGTGCCGATTCCGTCATAGAGAGAGAGTACAACTAATTCTTCATTCTTCGGTACATCTTTGAGAGCATGATTGAGTAAGTGAATGATTACTTCCGCTGTCCAACCGTTACCCAATCCCTTGTATCCCTGTGTTGCGGAAACTGCTTTGCAATAATCGTCCGGCATTGTTTGTAAACGACAACACTCTATAACCGCTAACTTGCGAATGATATAATATCCGTCCTGTAGCTTTATGGGATATTGCTTGTCCTTAATGGTAATTTGACCGTTTAGCACTTGATACACAGGGTATGTTTTTCCATCGGCGCAACTTATAGTTTTAGTTGGAGTATCATTATCAAACTCAACAGGAACTGTATATAAACCTGTTTTAGCTCCCATGCCGCCACCGTTTGCCGTAAGATTGACTGATTTACCTTCGATGCTATACAATCTCATCCCCTGACTGTTTTTGAGAGTACCGTCGGGACTCGGATAGCAACCTATACGGACTGGTTCACATATTAGATTATCTTTTAGAACGGTCGAAAGAGTATTGCTTTTGCCATCTGTTCGAGGGTGAAGTTCTCTGTGTTCGTTGAAACCGTGTTTAACCTCACCTGCTTCATACTGTTTGCGTAGTTTTTTAGCTTCATCGTTTCGCTTGTAGCACATACACACCGGTTCAGCAACGCATAATCTTTGTCCGCTTTGTCTATTAAACCCTGTGAAGTTTCCTCCTTTGAAATAATTAGCATCTATGCAATGGCTTTTGTCTTTTCTAAAAGGAATACCATACTCCAAGATATCTTTTAGTAAGATTCCTCTATCTTTCGGTTGCTCAATTTCTCCG
>CAZGUI010000117.1:0-5768 GCA_964528875.1 uncultured Bacteroides sp.
TTTGAGTCATTGCCCAAAGGTGCTTTACCTAACCGAAGAAACATAGTACTCTCTTCCAACAAAGAACGAAACTACCCTAATACAGAAATCTATACTTCTATGGACGAAGCATTAGCTCATTGTGCTAGTGACGAAAAAGTGTTTATACTTGGTGGCCATAGTGTCTATAAAATGGCAATAAATAGAGCAGATGAACTACGCCTGACATATATCAAAGCAAAGGCAGAACAAGTGGATGTATATTTTCCCCCAATAGACTATAAGGAATGGAATGAAATAGATTGCAAAGAATATCCTAAGGATGATAAACATACTGAGGCTTATGCCTTTGCAACCTATCTGAAAAAGAGAGACGACTATTAGTCTTCGTCTATAATTACCGGAACCTGCCTTTTAAAAACCTCATTGAAAGAAATTAAAGTCTCTGTGCTGGTTAAGCCTAGAGGTTGAAGTTTTTGATGAATTACATTCATCAGACTATGATTATTCATTGCATAAAGCTTAATGAACAGATCATAACGTCCAGAAATAACATGACACTCTACAACTTCAGGAATTTTCTTAAGTTCCTCTATCACTTTATCAAAAGTTTCAGGATTCTTAAGATATAATCCTACATAAGCACAAGTATCAAACCCAATGGATTCAGGATCGATAATATATTCAGAACCCTTGATGACTCCAAGATTCAATAACTTTTGCATTCTTTGATGGATGGCTGCACCCGATACATTACAAACTCTAGCAATTTCCAAAAAAGGAACTCTAGCGTTTTCTGATATCATTTTTAAGATTTGCTCATCCAACTGATCTAATTGGTGATGTCCCATATTTTTTCTCTTTTAATTTTGCACAAAAATACAACAAAAACAGACAATTATTAAGGCTAATCACAATTTTCAACACTAATTAAAAGAAGAAAGGAGAATAAGGAAAGACTTTTGATATTTTTATACGATTATTCTTCTCTTCTATGTACTTTTGTGTCAAACAATGAAATGATTATGCAGAAACGTTTCTTATTATCTTTTTTAGTGCTTTTTATCTTTTCAAATGTCGCCTTCTCTCAACTATTCTCCGATTATTTTGTAGATGAAACATTAAGAATAGACTACCTTTGGATTGGTAATAAATACACACAAGAAATAGCTATAGATGAGATTTCTCGTTATCCTCATTGGGCTGGCAGGCAAATAAATCTTTCCACTTTTCCTTTAGCCGGTGATGGGGAAGTTACGGTGTACAGCGAAGATTTACAACATTGCATTTACAAAACTACTTTCTCTTCTCTTTTTCATGAGTGGTTGGAAACACCGGAAGCAAAAAACCACAAACAAGGATTTGAACACACAGTATTACTTCCTTACCCCAAGGAAAAAGTAAAAATTCAAGTAAAGCTGTTCAATATCAATAAAAAGGTAATTGCAGAACTCACACAGACCTTTGACCCTACGGATATACTTATCCGAAAAAAAACAACTGCATCAAATAAATACAGATACATTATCAAAAATGGCAGCTCTCATAAATGTATTGATATAGCTATTTTAGCTGAGGGATATACTCAAAACGAAGAAGCTCTTTTTTTCCAGGATGCAAAAAAAGCGACTGAAAGCATTTTTAGTCATGAACCTTTCCAATCCTTACAACAGCATTTTAATGTTGTGGCTGTACACTCCCTATCGAAAGAAAGTGGAGTGAGTGTTCCGAATCAAAAGCTATGGAAAGAAACTGCTTTTCTTTCACATTTTGACACCTTTTACTCCAAACGTTACTTAACCACACAAAAAGTACAAGCTATTCACGATGCCTTGTCGGGTATCCCCTATGAGCACATTATTATATTGGCAAACACTAAACAATATGGAGGAGGAGGAATATTTAACTCTTTCACATTAACTAATACTCAACATCCTGCTTTTGCACCTGTTGTAGTCCATGAATTTGGACATAGCTTTGCCGGATTAGCTGATGAATATTTTTATGAGGAAGAAACATCTGACTATCCTTTAGATCTTGAGCCATGGGAACAGAACATTACAACACTCATCGATTTTGAATCTAAATGGAAGGATATGTTAATACCCGACACTCCTATTCCAACGCCCATAGATAAAAAAGAGACCTACCCTATTGGTGTTTATGAAGGAGCAAGATATATGACTCAAAAAATGTATCGTCCGGCTTTTAATTGCAGAATGAGAACCAATGCTGCTCCCGATTTTTGCCCGGTATGTCAACGAGCTATAACCAAACTAATTTCTTTTTACACCCAAGAGAACAATTAAAATAAGCATGTTAGAGATCATAGAAGTTGATGCAACGAATGATGAGTTTCGTTATATGGAAAAACTACTCGTGAACTCATTCCCCAGTTGTGAATATAGAGATATCAATCAATACAAAGCAATACTAGAAGCGAATCAATATGTAAAGTGTAACCTCATTTTCAAGAAGAAAACACCTATTGGGCTAATCAACTTTTGGGAGTTTAATGCTTTCATCTTTATAGAACATTTTGCAATTGATCCTCTTTTCAGAAATTTGGGCTATGGAAAAAGAGTCTTAGGACTTCTGAAAGAAAAATCAGATAAGCCCTTGGTGCTTGAGGTGGAGCAACCGACGAGCGAATTGACTAAAAGACGCATTCAATTTTATCAACGCACAGGTTTTGAAATATACAGCAAAACATATCATCAACCACCATACAGGGAGGGAGAAAAGGAAATAGCAATGTTTCTTATGGGAACAGAAGATTTGTTTAACAACAAGGATTCATATAAAATAAAAGAAACTCTTTATGCTGAGGTTTATTCCTATGAGATGAGATAAAATTACAGCTATAAGAAAGAATTCTTTTGTATTCAAAAAGATACAAACAAATAGAAGGAAACATAAAAAATGGGGCGAATATCCATAAATTAATGCAAACTTAAGAGCCTAAACATCGATTAGAGAAATGACTAACGGAAAATAATATTAGTAATCACTGTTGCCCCTACGTGTTTATTCAACCCCTTAACCAATCGATCTTTAGCCATCATCAACTCTTGACGTAAAGGAGCTGAAGTCAAGTGAACATACAATATTTGATTTTTTATATATAAGCTACGAGTGTATGAAGCTATAGATGGCCCCAATAATTCACCCCACGCTTGCAATAAACGTTTTTCGTTCAAAGGTGTTTCTAAGCCCTCGTGACGCAAATATTGTCGGATTAAGTTGCCTATTGATTCAGCTTTATTTCTTTTCATTTTTCACTTTCTTTACAACACCTTCTTCAACCGTAAACATTTCATAGTCTGTATGAGCATCTAACAAAATTTTATCAAGATGTTGACGGTTCGTGTCAGTTATAAAAATCTGTCCAAAGCTACTACCGGAAACTAAGTTTACTATTTGTTCCACACGATGACTATCTAACTTATCAAAAATATCATCCAACAACAACAAAGGAGTTACTGCTCCTGTCTTCTTCAAGAAGTCGAATTGAGCCAATTTCAAAGCGATTAAAAAGGTTTTACTTTGCCCTTGAGACCCCTCACGTTTTATTGGGAAATCACCCAACTCCATAATTAAATCATCTCTATGGATTCCCACTAAGGAATATCCCATAATTAAATCTCGAGGACGACTCTCTTTAATCTCCCTCAACAGATTCTTTCCTTCTGCATGAGATTGATAAGATAAGAATACTTTTTCTTTGTCTTGAGAAATAGTGGAATAAAAAGACTGAAATATGGGAATAAATGAAGAAACAAATTCAGCTCTTTTCTGATAAACAACAGTACCGTACTGAGCCATAGCCTCTTCCCAAACTAGAAAAAGTTCCGGCTCAACAGTTTTATCACTCTTCAATAAAGAATTTCTCTGTTCCAATGCTTTATTATAACGAATTAAAGCTTCTAAATACTCCTTATCATACTGCGAAATAACTACATCTAAAAACTTTCTTCGCTCTTTACTTCCCCCCTCTATTAATATGGAATCGGAAGGAGAAACTAGCACTAAAGGTATAAAGCCAATATGGTCGGACAAACGATCATATTCTTTCTTGTTCCGTTTAAATTGCTTCTTTTGCCTTCGCTTTACACCTACATAAATATCTTCTTCCTCACCGGTAACCGTTTCATAACTTCCTTGAATCATAAAGAAGTCTTCATCGTGTAATATATTTTGAGAATCTATAGGATTGGTATTACTCTTACAAAAAGATAAATAATAAATGGTATCTAATAAATTGGTTTTACCCATTCCATTTTGTCCCACAAAACAGTTCAACTTTTTTGAAAACTCAAGATCTACCTGAGCTAAATTCTTATAATTGAGGATTGAAATTCGTTTTAATAACATATTTATTAGGGTATAATACCACAAAAATAGGAAGTTTTTTATAGTTTCTTGTTAGCTCTAGAAAAATATAGAATGAAATTTCTTTTATATGTATAAAAAACCTACTTTTGCTCTCTGAAAACTAGCTAAATAAAAATTAATTATAATACAATGGCAAAAGATAAGCAAAAAGAACATCTTAATGTTGAAGATGCACTAACAAACTCAGAAGCTTTTATTCTTAAAAATAAGAATTTACTAATTGGTGGTGTTGTAGCAATTATTATTATCATAGCAGGAATTCTTGCTTATAACAATCTTTACTCAGGTCCACGAGAAAAGAAAGCTCAAATCGCTTTATTTAAAGGACAGGCATATTTTGAAAATGGAGAATATGAAATGGCTTTAAATGGTGATAGTATTGCATACAAAGGTTTCCTTGATGTAGCCAAAACATATGGAGGAACAAAGGCTGCCAATTTAGCTCACGCTTATATGGGTATTTGCTATCATAACCTTGGAAATAATGAAGAAGCTGTAAAAGCGTTAGAAAAATTCAAAGCTAACGATCAAATGATTGCTCCTGCAATCTTAGGTGCGGCAGGTAATTGTTATGCTGAACTGGGAAATTTAGATAAAGCTTCTAGTTTCTTGATGAAAGCTGCTAGCCAAGCAAACAATAATACTTTAAGCCCTATTTTCTTAAAACAAGCTGGAGCTATATTTATTAAAGAAGGAAAATTTGACAAAGCGATTGAAGCATTTACTCAAATTAAAGATAAATATTTCAACTCATATCAAGCTATGGATATTGATAAATTCATAGAACAAGCTTCTTTACTAAAAAACAAATAAGAATGGCTACAGTTAACTTATCGCAATATAATCCCGATACAGTTCCCAGTGCTGAAGAAATGAAATTTGGCATTGTGGTTTCTGAATGGAATGAAGAAGTTACAGGCGCTCTATTAGAAGGAGCAATAAACACTCTTAAAAGACATGGAGCTCTGGAAGAGAACATCATGGTAAAGACTGTTCCCGGAAGTTTTGAATTAACTTTTGGAGTCAATCAAATGATGGAATATACAGATGTTGATGCAGTCATTGCTTTAGGTTGTGTGATACAAGGTGAAACACCTCACTTCGATTATGTTTGTTCAGGTGTAACTCAAGGATTAACACAGATGAATATCGATAACGATATTCCTATCATCTTTGGCTTATTAACTACGCTAAATATGCAACAAGCCAAAGACCGTTCCGGAGGAAAGTTAGGAAACAAAGGGGATGAATGTGCAATAACTGCAATAAAAATGATAGATTATAGTTGGAGTTTAAAAAACTAACTATTATCTTTGCATCGCAATTGTAACGATTGATTGATACAATATAATTGTAGGGCAAATACCAGAGTGGCCAAATGGGGCAGACTGTAA
>CAZGUI010000118.1:0-5725 GCA_964528875.1 uncultured Bacteroides sp.
TAGAGTTTATTGAAAAGGGTGTTAAGAAAGAGATTATTTTCAGTGCAGATCCTGTAGAATGGCTTTATACAGAATGGGAAACGAAAGAGATAGAAGAGGAGATACTTAAGGCAATTTTAGCTACTATAGAAAAAGATTTTGCTGGTTTTGAGATTGATGATGACGAATTTGATATCATTCTTCGCAACGAAAAGGATACACTTTATAAAGTAGAGCTGGAAAGTAAAGATGGTAAAACTGAACAAGATGTCTATTTTACTGAAAAAGGCGAAGTGGTTGATTTAAAAAAGAGCTAGTTTTAATTACTGTTTTCTGAATATAGATTTAATAACTCTAGAGCTCTTCATTTTGAAGGGCTCTTTTTTTGTTACATATTCATTATTATAATTGAGTAGCTATAAACCGATTGTTTGTTTTTGGGGAGTATAGGTATAGCTAATATCAATAATACCTCAATAATCAAACGCTTTCATTCGCTTGTCTTGAAAAGATCCACAGCCCTATAAAGGTGATTAAACCATTGAGCATTAACAACTCATATCCAAATTGATAGTTCGTATGGTTTTCTACCATATATTCTATCACAAAACAAAAAGCAGGCGACAAAATAGCAATATAAGGAACACAGGAGTCAAAGACTTTCCGTTTGGTTAACAAACCGAAGCTAAACATTCCCAACAATGGACCGTAGGTGTATGAGGCTATCTTATAAATGGCATCAATTACGCTTTTATTATTGATTTCCTTAAAAAGCACAATAAACACCACAAGTAAAACAGAGAAAAAAAGATGTACTTGATGTCTTTTTTTGATGGCTTGGTTCTTCTCTAGTTTTTCAATTTCTAATATATCAACACAAAAGCTAGTAGTCATTGATGTTAACGCTGAATCTGAATTACTAAATGCTGCAGCTATTACACCCAATGCAAAGAAGATTTTCACACTACTCCCTAAGTATCCTTGTGTTGCAAGTAAAGGTAGGATATCATCACCTAAAGGTGGAAGTGTAATTTGCATTTGTGAAGCAAAGACTAAAAGTAAGATACCTAAGCACAAAAAAAGGAAGTTAAGGGGAACAAAGGAGAAGCCATAAGAGTACATATTCTTCTGTGCTTCTTTTAAATTACGACAGGATAAATTTTTTTGCATCATATCCTGATCCAATCCTGTCATAACAATTACAATAAAGATTCCACTAAAGAATTGTTTATAGAAGTTTTGACTGGAATTAAAATCATTAAAGACAAACAGGCGACTATGTTCATGGTTTTTTAATGTATCTACCACTTCAATCAATCCTAGGTCTAAGTGTTTCATAACAAATACAAGAATTAAGATTAAAGCTAACACTAAGCACAGTGTTTGTAACGCATCTGTCCATACTATTGTCTTTATTCCACTTTGATGAGTATATAACCAAACTAAAACCAGAGTTCCTACAGCAATAAGCCAAAAAGGAATGTGTAACTCCTGAAAAATATAGGTGTAGAGAATTAAACAAACTAAATAGAGTTTAGCTCCTGTACCTAACATGCGTGATAAAAGAAAGAAAAGTGATCCGGTTTTGTACGATCGATTCCCTAAACGTTTACCTAAGTAGGTATAGATACTGGTTAAGCCTAATCGGTAATAGAGGGGAAGTAAAAGATGGGCAACAATCAGATAACCAAAAAAGAAACCAATGACCATTTGCATATAGGTCATATCAAAAGTTCCAACCATACCCGGCACTGAAACAAAAGTAACCCCTGAGATAGATGCTCCTATCATACCAAAGGATACAATGTACCAGGGAGACTTATTCTCTCCTTTGAAAAAGGCAGCATTGGTTTTACTATTTCTACTGGTAAAATGTGAGATAATCATTAACAGAGCGAAATAGATAAGTATGGTGGCTATAACTGTCATAACGAATGTAAAGATAGTGTATTTTGATAAATGACAGTTGTATTTACTCCGATCTAATATTTATTTATTTACTTTGTCTATGTATCTTTGCAGAGAAAATGAAGGAAGACCATTAGGATGAATCAGAAATATCCCTCGTTATTATTACAAAAAGCAATCGATGAGTTCTCTAAGCTACCCGGCATAGGGAATAAAACAGCGACACGACTTGTCTTGTATTTATTAAAACAAGAGACTAAAGCGGTAGAAACGTTTGGTAATGCCATTATCCAACTAAAAAAGGAGGTAAAGTATTGCAAGATGTGTCATAATATCTCAGACACGGAACTCTGTCAGCTATGTGCGAACCCACAGCGAGACAGCTCTATACTTTGTGTAGTTGAAAACATACGAGATGTAATGGCTGTAGAAGCCACTCAACAATTTCATGGTTTGTACCATGTATTGGGAGGTATAATTTCACCTATGGATGGCATAGGTCCAAATGACCTAACAATAGACAGCTTAGTAGATCGAGTAGCTAAAGGTGAAGTGAAAGAAGTAATCCTAGCATTAAGTACCACAATGGAAGGAGACACCACTAATTTTTATCTGTATCGCAAACTAGAACCTTATCACATTCCTTTGAGTGTAATTGCACGGGGTATATCTGTTGGTGATGAGTTAGAATATGCTGATGAAATCACGTTAGGACGAAGCATTGTCAACCGTACCCGATTTACAGGAACTGTTTAATCAAATTAAAAATGGAAAATAAAACAATCAACTCTTTAGTAAAAAACTTAAAAATACAATATGCTCTTTTTTTTGTATTGCCTATTCTTGTGTTCATCTATGGAGAGTTTTTCGCTAAAGACCTCATACTCGATAACCCACAAAACTCAAGTATAACTTATCTATTACAAACCCTTACAGTTATTCTGACTATGGGTTTAATTCCTTTATCCCTAAAGCTTTTTCATTGGGTGTTAACTAAGAAAATAGATAAAACAAAAGAAGAACAAGCTGGTAAACAATATTTTCTTTGGTCGGGAATACGCTTAGCTCTGCTTGAATTTACTACACTTTTTGCTTTAATTGTTTATTATATTACCCAAAGTAGTATGGGAGGACTTTGTGCTCTGATAACTATTACAGCTGCACTTTTTTGTATTCCTTCAAAAAACAGAGTGATACAAGAACTAACCAACGTGGATTACGAAACAGAAGAAGAATTGAAAGAAAATGAATAAACAGTTTTTAGCTAACGAGACACTATATCTTAGAGCTCTTGAACCCGAAGATTTAACTGAGTTATACGAAATTGAAAATGACCCTTCTTTGTGGGATGTGAGTAATATCACAGTGCCTTATTCCAAGTTTGTATTACGCCAGTACATTGAAGCCACTCAAAGCGATATGTTTGCCGATCGCCAGTTGCGTTTGATGATTGTACGATCTTCAGATCATAAACTATTAGGAACTATTGACATAACAGAGTTTCATCCTTTGCATGCCAGAGGACAAATAGGCATCGTAATAAAGAAAGAGTTCCGTCAACAGGGATATGCTTTTCAAGCTTTGGACTTGATCTGTGATTATGCTTTTAAGTTCTTACGGTTTAAACAACTTTATGCATACGTTACAGCGAACAATGAGCCTAGTATACAGCTGTTTAAATCTTCGAATTTTGAAACAGCAGGGCTATTAAAGAAATGGGTTCTGATTGACGGAGAATATCAGGATACTTATATTTTCCAGCGGGTTAATTAACTCCAATATTTAAAGGATATTTTGCCCAAATGCTATATTTCCCGCCTTGATTGATCATTATTTGTTTCCATAAATCATTAGGATGGGTTTTGAGTAATACTTCTGTTTTTTCCTGACTTACAATCCAAGAATTCTGCCTTAATTCTCCTTGTAACTGTTCGTATCCCCATCCTGAACAACCTAAGAAAAATCTTATTTTCCCTTTTAAGTCTTCTCCCTCTTCAAGCATTGTTTTTATCAAGTCAAAATCCCCATTTAGATATAAACCTTCTTGAACAAATAGAGAGCCTGGAATATGTTCCATCGTGTGCAGGTAAAACAAGGTATCATTCGATACAGGACCACCATTATACAACGGAACAGGCACTTTAACAGATATGTCTTTAACTACTTTATTTAGAGTTAAATTAGAAAACTTATGATTAAAAACAATGCCCATAGCTCCATTCTCATTATGTTCAATAAGAAGAACCACGGCACGTCTGAAGTTCAAATCAGGTAAAAAAGGTTCAGCTAAAAGTATTTTCCCTTTTTCTGGTGGTACATTATTCGATTTAATTCTAAATATATCCGGATCAATAGTCATCTGTACACTCTTTTTATGTTGGATTATTCAATGAAAACACACGCATTCTCTCCTCTAACAATTCATATTGATGGTCTTTTATGAAAGAAGTACAAGCTCTTAGTCCTTGTTGTTCACTTCCTGTAGTGTTTAAGGGTAAAGCACTAACTCCATAATACATCAACGCTGTTGCTAGTTCGGCACTACTCATTCCCGGATATCCTAGGGTAAAATAAAAACCGTCAGCTATAGGGTCTTCCAAATCATGATCATAAACTAAGTAAAAGCCATTTTTTAAGAATATCTCTTTCAATTTCTTTGCTCGATTGCCATAGACTTTAATCTCATCTAAAAAAGCATATTCTCCTTTTACAGCAGAATCAAGCATCGCTGCTAAGGCATATTGAGCAGAATGACTTGTACCTGAAGATAAAGCATATAGCACACGATGAATAAAGACAGAGCCAAAAGTTCCACCTCCATAAATGGTTTTAAATCCGGAATAAATGCGGTGATAAAGTTGGTTTGAAATGCAAGTAACCCCTATACGTTGCCCTGCATAGCTAAATATCTTAGAGCCGGAAATAAGCAGCACATAATTATCAGTATAATTAGCTACTGACGATTGATAAGGAGGCTCTCCCGGATTGCCTAAATCTTTTCTGAAATCCATACCAAAATAGGCTAAATCCTCTAGTACCACCACATCATACTGAGTGGCTAATTGACCTATTATTTTTAACTCTTCGTCGTTTAGGCAGATCCAACTGGGATTATTGGGGTTAGAGTATATAATACCCGCAATATTCCCTTTCTTTAGATAGCTTTCCAGTTTCTCTTTTAACTGCTCGCCACGGTAATTATAAACATCAAAAGATTCATATTTCTTTCCCATCACAGCTATTTGCTGTTTTTGTACAGGAAATCCCGGATCAATGAACAAAATAGTATCTTTCTCAGGATTACATTGTGTACAGGTAAGAAAAGACGCAAAAGTTCCTTGCATACTCCCCGTTACCGGAACACATCCTTCCGGATTGATGGCTACATTTACAAAAGCCTTAATGAAGTCAGATGCTGCTTTTTTAAGTCTGGGTAAACCATTGATATCAGGATATAAACTAGCAATACCATTACTCAAAGCCTCAATTTCAGCTTTCACTCCAACGGTTGCAGGAGGAAGACCAGGAACACCCATTTCCATTTTTATAAATTCCACACCTGATTCTTGCTCTAACTCTTCAGCTATAGCCTTGATTTCTCTTATAGTTGCGTGTGAAAAATCGGCAACTTGATATTTTTGTAATTTTTCCTGAAATAGATCTTTATGGATAGGTGTCTTTGTCATCTCGTTTGTTTTACTTTAAATTTAATAATATATTAAAACAAATATACCTATTTATTCTACTTCTTTTAATTGAAAGATAAAATAAATAAAAAACCGGTTTAAGTATTGTAAATACAAAAAACATCCTTATCTTTGTGCCGTCTTCCAGAGGA
>CAZGUI010000119.1:0-5712 GCA_964528875.1 uncultured Bacteroides sp.
TAAATATAGAATTTATCATCTCAAATAGAAGCAGACCTATTATTCAAAGCTCTCAGAGAATGAATATTCTACTTTTTTGAATTGAATTTAAACATTTAAAGGATATCTAGGTTGTTGTTTCTCCAGTATTAGAAGTTGTTTTTTTGTAGTAGAGTATATTTAGATTCTTTCTAAAAGATATACATAAGAAGGTTAGAGAAAATCGAAGTGAATGCTTAAATTTAACTTTGGTGTTTTTTCTATAATGTTATTCTTGTTTTATTCAGTATTTGTTTTGAAAAACAAGGCGTATAGAAAGTGAAAATAAAAGAAAACCATGAAAGCTGAATTATTATTTAAGTCAAAAAATATTACAGGAGAAGGTGTTTTGTGGCTTCCCTGTTCTGAAAAAGTCTTGTGGGTAGATATTGATTCGGGTTTATTGCACGAATATGCTATCTATGAAGATCAGTATCAGTGTCATGAATTACCTGATATGATTTCATCTATAATGCTTGTAAATGGAGAGGAACAAGATGTGCTATTGACAATGAAAGATCGGATAATTCGTTACAACATAGAAAAGAAAAGCTACAGCCTTTTGAAAAAGTTTGACTTCGTTGAGGCGGGTTATCGTATGAACGATGCAAAAATGTCTCCCGAAGGTCGTATTTGGTTTGGCGTAATGCATATGACCAATCAGAGGGGTACAGGCTATTTATGTTGCTTAAACCCCGATTTGTCAGTAAGTAAAGTATTGGAAAATCAAAATATACCCAATGGTATGGTATGGAATACTGCAGGAGATAAAATGTATTATGCCGATTCAGGTCGTGGATGTATCGAAGAATACCTATATGATAAACAACAAGGTGGCATTATTTTTAATTGTAAATCAGTTAATGTCCCTTCAGAACAAGGTGTTCCAGATGGTATGACAATGGGCGAAGATGGATTTTTATGGGTGGCTCATTGGGGTGGAGCAGGTGTTTATGTCTGGAATCCTACAACAGGAAAACTAATTGATAAAGTGGATGTTCCTGTACCTAATGTTGCCTCTTGTACGTTTGGAGGAAAAGATCAGGATACTCTTTTCATTACCACTGCACGAAGTGGATTGTCAGATGCAGAGATAAAAAAATACTCCTTGAGTGGTAGTTTGTTTTATTATAAGAAGGAAAGATAATGTGATTTCTTTTTTACTTTATTTAAATGAAGCTGTCTAAATAAAGCTACGACTTCTAGTGGACAATAAGATTATCTTTTTCAAAAGTTGATGCTATGAAGCAAATTGAT
The DNA here is from genome assembly GCA_964528875.1 of uncultured Bacteroides sp. Lineage (GTDB taxonomy): Bacteria > Bacteroidota > Bacteroidia > Bacteroidales > Bacteroidaceae > Bacteroides_E. Next base: position 1,276 of record CAZGUI010000119.1, read on the forward strand.
TATAACAATAAGAGCTAAAAGAGTTTTTCGATTTCCTTTAGCTCTTGTTTTAATACAAGTAATAAAAAGTTCGATTCATTCTTATTCTACTTCTGTAATTCTTAAAAGAATATATGGGGTTTCAGGTAGACGAACTTTTTGTAATTTCTCATCGTATACTCTATAATCAGTGGGTTTTGATGTTTTAAAAATAGTAGGATACTCGATTATTGTCATATCCCAGACATTGATGATATCTACTTTGAAAGACTGTCCCTCCTTAAGTTTATTGTAATTGGCGTTTTTCTCGGGAAGATTAAAGAGCCATTCGCTTTGAATATTTTCATCAAAATGAATAAAATAATAACCCTCACCAGCAGTTGAAGTAACAAAATCCCTACTTATATCTGACATTTCTATCGGATTAGGAGCTTCTTCCATTAATGTTCTTATAAATTTAATTCTTTGCCAACTATCACCCTGAAATAATCCACCTTGCGCCCAAAATATAGGGTTGTCTTCTATTTTATAACACTCTCCATGTGTTACATAAACACCTCCCATTACTCCATTAAGGAATAGACTGACCATTTTTTGTGGACTCCATCTTCCCCAACGATTGGTTAAATTACCTTCATAGCCCACTTCATCTAATACTACCGGCTTATTGAATACATTACGTAGTGTTGCCGAAGAAACAGCACTTAAAACGGGTGCTTCATCTTGTACACTTACATGTGTAAACATAGGTTTCCAATAATCGTAATAAGTCGCTGTTGATCCGTGTATAGAACACAAATGACCATAAGGGTCGTTGTCAACAACAGTTTGAGACAGCATATCCCAGTCGGATATTGTTTTAGATTTAACATAATCCCACTCATTTGCCAAAGACCACCAAATATTTCTAAACGATGATAAGCGAGCAGTAATATATTCTATATATCGAACATTTACATCATTAGGCATAGAATCGAACCCCCATCTACCTTTATCGTATGGATGAAAAAGAATAAGGTCAGACTCTATATTCAGCAAAGCTAATTGATCGATACATTTTTCAAGGTGTTGAAAGAAAGAGGGATTAAATCTTTGATAATCCCATACTTTTATCTCCTTACCTTCTTTGTTTTTTTCTGTTTTTTTTATTTCAAAAGGAAATAACTCAGGATTGTCTTTTACGTGCATATAATCTTTAGGAAACACACACATTCTAATTTTATTAAAAGCAGATACTTCGAGTGATTTTAGTGTTTCTTTTTGTACATCTAATCCCATATGTGTCCAAGCATATGCAGTAGTTCCAATTGGATAGTATCTTTTTCCATCATTGTACTTAAAATGATGTTTGCCATCAACAACTACCATGCCATGATTGTTCTTCTTAGTAGGTTCAATAGAGATAAAGCTTCCCGACTGATTATTCATTGACTCTATGTTACTAGAAGTTGTGTATTTCCATAGACCCGTTTGGGTTGGCATAAATCTAACTTTATAGCTATCGTTTCCATCGTAAAAACCCCTAACTACTATAGATTCATTGTTTAATGAAAAGGTGGCAGAGATGTTATTGTCAAAGGGATTCTTTTTTTCAGAGTGTTTAAATTCAATTTCAAATCGACCCCAACGTTCTATATTTTGTTGACCATAACAGTTTGCTTTGTAAAAAAAAAGCACTCCTATTGTGATAAAGAAAGTTCTAAGATAAAATATCATAATATTAGATTTAATTGTTTAGCATTAATAAAAGCTTATTAATGCTAAACAAGGTGTTTTTATTTTACTTGAATCTTGTCATATTGCTCTTCTGCTTTAATCTCTGTATACTTCTTGGCTTTAGCCATTTCCACCAAAGCTCTCAATACGGGACCTTCTCCCATAGGGGCATTTTTTTGTGTAGGACGATTATAGTAAAAAGTAAGAGATGGCATAATTCCTGTTCCTACACAAATGGAAGTAACATCACCTTGGTCTGTCATTTTTTTCATCATTCCTTTTAATCCTTGTTCTGCCGCATAAATGTAGTCTTTATTTATCCAACCCTCTCTAACACCTCGTGCAATACCAAAAACAAACATGGACGTTCCGGTTATTTCTTCGTAAGAATCAGTTTTGTCTAAAATTTGATACCATAGTCCATTTTTTCCTTGATATTTTAATACCCCATTTACTTGTTTTTCATATACTTTAATGAGCTCTTCTCTCATAGGGTGATCTTTAGGAAGCCTTGTTAATAAATCGGCTTGTGCCATTAACATCCATCCATTAGCTCTGGACCAATGTGCAACACCATGATGTTTGTTATCGGTATGATAACAATGGAAATAAATATCCTTGTTAGTATCCCATAGGTATTTATCGTAATTAATTACTTGATTTGCTGCGTCATCGAAATAAAGCATATTGCCTGTCATTTCTCCCATACGAGCTAGGAAAGAGATTCCCATAAATGCATCGTCAGCCCAAATTGTGTTTTCGTGAGGCCAAATACGTGCAATCGTTCCATCTACTAAGCGTGGTTCTGCTTTCATTAAATGTTCATCGGTTGTATTTATGTAGTCTAGATAAGGTTTATGAGGCTTTCTCATTTGCAAATCAATCAAACTGGCTCCCATAGGTCCATTATCATCAAGACGTTTATTTCTAAAAATCATATGCCAAGATAATTTTCTTATTCCTTGCCATCCATTTTCACTAAAGGCTTTGTCGTATTGTCTTTTGAAAAAGTTTAAGTTTTCATTATCAAAAACAAACCGCATATTTTTGTCTACATATTGTTCGTATTTCTTGTCTTGAACTAAATCAGCAAGTTCAAGCAAAGCAATATGTAGAACACCATTGGTGTAATGCCAGTCATTGTATTGATTTGTTACTTTTATGTCCATATTTAAAGGAACATTCTTTAAGCTAGAGTAGGTTTTATTGGCCTTCTTGTCTGTGAAAGTATAAGGTGTTTCAGAAAGAATGCGATTAGCAATAGTCTCAGCCAATTCTTTAGGCTGAAGTGTAGCTTGTGAAAAGACAGAAAGACTACAAAGTAAAACGGCCATTAAGGCTATTAGTTTTTTATTCATGATTTCTCTATTTAGGTAAGTTAAAATTAATGTTATTCGCAAGTTGTATCTTTTTTTCTTCAGCGTTAATGGTTATGTTTTCAAATTTCCAGTTATCAGCAAATGAAATCATTCCTGCTTTTTTTCCTGTAAAATGGACGTTTTTAAAAGAAAAGTTATCTAAAGTGGTCTCTTTTGTGCCTGCCGCTTTTATACAGGTTTGGGCGTTTGTTGCCATTACATTTTCAAAGTAAATATTTTTAAATTTAGGCCTTCCTTGTTCAGCTGAAACAGGAGCTAACATCTTTTTCCAATGTAAAGGTAACTTGTCTTTATCATATCCTTCCGGAAGTAAGGTGTTACTGTATGAGGGGTGCCAGTTAAGATCTACAACAAAAGGATCTCTAACATCAATCATCTCAATGTTGTACAAATAGATATTTTCAATAGTTCCACCTCGCTGTACAGTTGACTTGAAGCGTAATCCATATTTAGTTCCTATACCTTTCATGTTATAGGCAACGATATTACGAATACCTCCTGAGGTTTCGCTACCACATGTAAATAGACCATCTCCATGTCCAGCTATGCAGTTTCTGATAAGCACATATTCGGTTGGTCTGTTTACACGTAATCCATCTGCATCTCTTCCTGCCTTCAAGCAAAAATTATCATCGTTACAGTTGATATTACTATTTTGAACTAAAATATGATGTGAGGAATCAATATCCACGCCGTCGGTACTAGGACCTCTTCCTTCGATGTTGTTCGATATGATGATATTATCAACGGTTATATGATGAGAGTATAAGATGTGCAACGACCAAAAACCTGGTTGGTATAATACAATGTCTTTCACCGTAATGTCTGATGAGTTGCTTATTAAAATGCCTCTTGGACGTTCACAGTCATAGTCAACAATCCAACGTAAGTTTTTTGCCACATATTCTTTGCGCATTTCCCAGTAGGTTTCCCAGAATACTCGACCTCGTCCATTGATTGTACCCTCTCCGGTTATTGCTGCATTTTTTTGATCAATAATATTGATTAATGCAGCAGGCCATTTCATCTCTATTCCGGCAACTCGAGTATCTATTTTTTCATAATCCCCAATATCTAAACTTCCAATTAAGGTTGTTCCTTTAGGAACATTAAAATTTACATTCTCTCTAATAAAAATTGAACCTGTCAAGAATATTCCAGGATTAAAAGTAACAACTCCACCACCTTGACTTGCACATTCATCAATGGCTTTTTGAATGGCTTGAGTATTTAATGCGATGGCGTCTCCTATAGCGCCATAATCGGCTACATTATAAGTGTGTGATCCGGCAGGGAAAGAGTGAGCTCCCACATTCTTCATCCAATCGAATGAAGGTATCTGTGCTTGTATAGTTAAAGAGCA
>CAZGUI010000120.1:0-5688 GCA_964528875.1 uncultured Bacteroides sp.
TAGGAGAAATCCAAATTTTTAACCATAAAAAAAGGTCGCACTTGGCGACCTTTTTCATGGTTACATTACAGTTTGAATTAGTTTCCAACACTCATTTTCCAAGTACCATCCATTACAAAAAACCCTTGATCAACGCCTAAATCTCCTACAAAAGTTATATTTCCATTACAAGCATCTATTGTACCACGTCCTTCAATATAAAAATTAGTATAAGATTTATATTCTTCAGCCAAAATAGCTTTGGGAACAGATACAGTATGATCACTTGGATCAATTATTATTTTAACAGGTTTACTAGAACCTTGTATACCAATAACTTCCAACTCTGTTTCCGACTTTTTTACAGCTTGAACTTTGTATTCACTATCTCCATCATTTAGATTTAAAACACCTTCAAATTCTTCTAGTACGATTGTACATACAACAGGATACCTTATATTATATGAATATGCTCTCCCATCAACAATCCAACCAGTAAAAGCTTTATTATTAAAACCTTGATACTCAGTCCAACCAAATATGGTTTTCCCATTTTTTAACATTGTATTAGTTGTTAAGTATAAGATTTCACCTGTTTGAGGAGCAGTTTTACCAAATTCTTTATAAATGCTTTCCAGATCAACATCTATTTCTAGAGGAAAATCTTTTATATCATCTTGTACAACTTTAGCAGTAGATTTTCCTTTATTATCTTGAAGTACAGCTAATAACTGTACTTTCACAAGATTTGAATAATCTCCTTGTTGTTTAGGAATACTAAGTTTAGCTTTAAAATTATCTCCAAACTCACCTTCAGATAAGACCTTATCACTTCCTTCAACGGCACAGATATCGACAACTACACCATCAACTACATCCTCTAAAGGATATGGTAACTTTCTATCACAACTTATAGATAAAAGTCCTAAAGAAACTAATATCATTAATATTCTTAAATATTTCATTTTTTAACTTTTTAAGTTCTGTTAAATTATTTATCCCAAAATAAAACTGGTTTTACTATGTCTTTCCCAATATTAGTGACATTTTTATTTCTAGTAACCTCACTAGTTGGATAATATAATACTCTATGAAATGAATTTATGCCTAATAGAGGAATTTCAATAGGTCCAACCACACCATTTACATCTGGTAAATAAGGAGAATATGCAAAATTACCAAATTTTGAATTCAAAATTTCAGGATAACCTGTTCTTCTCATATCAGTATATGCTTCAACAGGGTTAAAAAAGTTTGCAATCCATTTCTGAGTCATTACAATTTTCAACTTATCATCAACATTTGCCTTATCAAATAAGTTTAGTATTTTATCTATAAAATTATCCTTACCATCATCATTTTTCAGTTCAATTGTTGGAACTTCTTTATCTGAGGCTTGAGAAACAGTATTTACATGAGTTATAGAGCGCTCAATACCTTTTTTTAGTTCATTTCGAGCATTTCCTTCAGCCTCTCCTGTGAGATATAATTCTGCTAACAAGAAAGGAACAGAATATGCTTGTAACATTTTTTCAGGCGCTACACCATTTCCGACCTTTTCATCTACAGACGGTTTTTTACCATTATCACCAATATCCCCGTCTTCATAATCAAACTTTCCTCCACATGGATAAACACCTATACATGTTTGTGTTTTACTTTGTGAGCTAGAAGCATATGAGGAGTTAGAAGCAAAAAAGATTGAAACAAAAGCTCCATCTCTATAATCGGTTTCATTTTCTGCTTTTCCTTTTGGCGTTATTTGATTATACCAATAATAGGGCATCCGAGGATCTTGAACATTCAAAAATGGATTATCCTTTACATTTAAATCTTTCCCAGCCATAATTTCATATAGCCAGGGGCTTATAAATTGTGTTTTCTGCCCTCCTAAATACTCATCAACATAGGCAGGATGACGTTCATCTGGGTTATCTTTTGATGTGTGTTTAAATTCAAAATCTTCTCCAACATTTAAAAAATCGTTTTTAGCTAACAGTGAGTTTAATTTTTCTTTCCATCCTACAATCTCACTTTTTGCCTTTCTTGATTGAACTAACAATTTTAATTGTAACGTATTACCCATTCTAACCCATTTATCTACTTTTCCACCATAAATCAAATCATCTGCAGTAGGTTTTAACTCATTTAATCCATCTTCTGTATTTAATAAATCAGCTATTCCATCATCGATTAAATCAAATAACCCATTATATATATCTTGACTCGAATCAAGTTTAGGACTTTTAATCTCATCTACTTTATTAAACTCAGAAAAAGGAATATCTCCAAATATATCTACAAGGTTTGTAAACATATAAGCCTTCATTAATTTCCCAATACCTGCATAAGTCAAATTGCTTCCCCTTTCACCTTCATCAATTACATAATCTATATTTTTTAAAGCATAAACATAAGATTGTAACCAAGTATTACCTAACGAAGAATAAGATGGTATAAGCCCAAAATTATCTACTTCTTTAATTGTCAAATGAAAAGTATAAGAAGACAAAGAACTCCCTATATAATTTCCAGGAGCAAAAGCCATAGCCATTTCTTGTTGAGCACCCGTTAAAACTTTCCGTAATTCTGCTTCTGTAGGTGTATATGGATCATCATTAATATCTAGATACTTACCACATCCTATATTGACTATAACAAGTAGAGCAAATAATATATGTATTTTTTTCATTTCCTTTATTTTTTAAAATGTTACCTGTAAGTTAAATCCGTAGCGTCTAGTATTAGGTGCGGTAGTATAATCTATACCTTGAATATTTGAACCACCATAACTACTTACTGTTGGATCATAGTTTGTATGTTTTGGGACATGAGGAGCATAATAGAATAAATTTCTAGCAACAAAAGAAAGATTTGCTGACCCCATAAAAGTTTTAGATAACCATTTTTTTGGTAAACTATATCCTAAGCTTATTTCGCGTAAACGTAGAACAGTCGCTTTATAAACATTAGCTTCATCCACTGTGTTTATTGCAAAAGTAGCTGAAGTTCCTGGACTAAACCATAAATCCTGCTCTGCAATTTGAACTGTATTTGGTATTTTATTTCCTTGTTCATCCAATAATGGAACTTTTGATGCTGGATCACCTAAGTAGCCTGGTAATATTCTAGAGCCATAACGATTCTGAGTATCTTTTGTTACCCCTCTACCCAATAAATCAGAAACATATGAAGTATATACATGTCCTCCTACTGAAGCATCAACCAAAAAAGAGAATGAAAAATTCTTATAAGTTAAAGTATTCATCCAACTTGTTTTATATAATGGAGCTGGATCACCTAGATAGCCCTCCTCATCACTCCTTAAATATCCTCCAGAGTTTGGATCTATTAATAAATTACCCTCTTCATCACGAGCAAACTTAGTTCCTACTAACATACCATAAGGTTGTCCCACTTCCAATACAGCACCAGGTGAGGCAAAGCCCGTATTTAAAGGAACACGATCTACTCCGTCAACTAATTCTTTTACCTCACTTGTGTTCTTAGTATAAGTAAACATCATATCCCATTTAAAATCTCTATTCATAATAGGAATAAGATTTAAGCCTATTTCTATACCGGTATTATTCATTTTACCAAAATTAGTATAATAACTCCCATAACCTGTACTATAAGGTAAACTTAATGGAGCAATTTGATCTGTAGAATTTCTATTATACCATGTAAAGTCTAAATTAACTCGACTATTTATCATTTGAAGCTCTAATCCAAATTCAACCTCGCTCGTAAATTCAGGTTTTAATTTAGGATCATACTTCACTGAAGGTAAAGTCAATATAGGTATACCATCATAAGGTTGACCTAAAGTATACGTACCATTCTTATAGTAGGCACCAGCATCATTACCTACTTTAGCCCAACTTAAACGCACTTTACCAAAGTTTAATAAATCACTTTGTATATCAAAAGCTTCAGTAAACACAAATGACCCTGAAACAGCTGGATAAAAAAAGCTTCTATTACCACTCGGCAAAGTTGATGAAAAATCATTTCTTCCTGTTAAATTCAAAAATGCATAATTTTGATAGTCTAGAGTAATGTCTGCAAATACACCCCACAACCGAGTGCGAGCATATTCCTCTTGAGACGTTTGCGATTCTGTGTTATTAATATTATATAATCCTGGAGACATTATATTCATACCTTTAGTAAGATCATTCTCAATTGTATATTGATTCACATTATGACCCACTGTTGCTCTTAAACCAAAATCATCATTAAGTTGTTTATTAAAACGGAATAATAACGTAGATTCTATTTCTTGTGCATTATAATTTTCAACTAAAATACGCCCTTTCCCACCTAATGCTCTAGACCCTAAGTTAAGAACTTCTCTACGCTTCATTTTATAATCATTGATTCCCAATTTATAATCAACAGAAAACCAATCATTAAAATCATATCCAAAATTCACATTAGCCACAGTACGATCCATGTTTGTACGAATTTTATTATATTTCCAAGACCATAAAGGATTATCAGCTTGATCTCCTACAAAGAAAAGTGAAGCTCCTTCAGGCGTTTCATATGGCATCGACATATCCCAGTTTCTACCTAAAATTAAAGCACGCGCAAATGAAGACGCTCCAATTCCACTAGATTGATTATTACCAAACATTGGTCCATTTTGGGTAGATCTAGAATAAGAAACATTACCACCTATACGTAATCCATTATTTAATATTTGATTACCTCCCACACTAATAGCGTAACGACCAAAATCCGCATGAGGAATATAGCTATCCTGCTCCATTCGAGATAGAGTTGCTGTAAAATTTCCATCATCAGTATACTTTGTTAAATTTAAAGATAAATCATAAACCCCTCCTGTTTCAAATAAATCTCTAACATTGTTCTTATATGCTTTATAAGGAATCATCTCTGGTAAATCAGGATAAGCATTTCCATAAATATTAGCTGCATATATAGACAAAGGGACTTCTGTTACATCAGTAAAGGAAGCGCCCCAAGAACCATTAGATCCTCCCGCAATAAAATTATTTCCTGTACCATAAGAATTTTGGTAATTAGGCAATCCCATTATTGTTTCTATTGTATATGAAGAATTCAATGTAATCTCCATACCCTTACCTTTAGATTTACCCGACGACCCTGATTTAGTAGTTATTAAAACAACACCATTAGCTGCACGTGATCCATATAAAGCTGCTGCTGCCGCTCCCTTCAACACATTCATTGAAGCAATATCATTAGGATCAAGAGTAGACAAACCACTACCATAAGCACCACCTGCATCAGTAGCTTGATTTGAAGAAGCTATTTCAGGATTACTATAAGGCACACCGTCCACAACATATAATGGTTGATTATTCCCCAAGAAAGAGGAATTACCACGTATTGTCATACGTGTTGCCGATCCTGCCACACCTGAAGGAGAGCTAATATTTACTCCCGGAATTTTACCATCCAAGGAACGAATTAAGTCAGGTTCGGCTCTTTGTATAGCCTCATCTGCATCAACTTTTGTAACACCGTATCCAAGCGATCTTTCTGCTCTTTGAATACCAACTGCTGTAACTACTACCTCTTCAAGTAGTTCCACATCAGGTTTAAGATGTATTTGCAAATTATCTTTAACAGGAGTAATCATAGGTAGCATCCCTATATATGACACCTTTAGGTGTTTTGCTTCAGCTGGAACTCTACTTAGTGTAAAATTTCCAT
>CAZGUI010000121.1:0-5435 GCA_964528875.1 uncultured Bacteroides sp.
TTTGCTGATTATCAGATAATTATATCGCTATATAATTATTGTCATGTACTAAGTGCTGTCAGATAAACATTTTCTTATATATTCACTACGACTAATACCAGCCAAGCTGGCTTTAGTCTTTAGTGAAATATGCTCCTTTGTATTTAGCTTAACGCTGATAATATATCTGCGTTTTTCGCCCAGCTTTTTTGTTGGGCGACCACCTTTATTAAAACTCATAATAACTTTAGTTATTTGACCTCAGACCAAAGGTCTGAACCCTTTCTGCGACCAACGGAAGCGGAAAGCAAGTGGGTTTTGGTATTACCAAAACATAAACTTGCTCCGCAAAAAACGCAGGTGGAGTTCAGCCAATAGTCCAATTAAAACTTAAGTCCCCTTTTCATGTTCTGAATAGGGGGCTTCTGAACTACTGCGTGTTTTTTATGACACAAATAATCGTTTAAATCTTTAAAGCTTGAGTATCTGCCAGAGATGTCCTCTACTGGTAGATTCAAGCTTTGTAGCTTCTTTAAAGCTGCCCGTCCAGCATCATCATTATCAAGGAAGGAGTTCATCTTGCTATGCTTAGAAAGGAAAGGAATTGCTCTATCAAGATTGTTAACCGAGTTAAGAACCACTGCCGAAACATTGGCCTGCGAGGGTTGTAGCGTTAGTAGGCTTAGGTAGTCCATAAATCCTTCAAATAAGTTGACTGTTGATGTATTATTGTGTACATGATTGTATGTGCCATTGCCTTCATTATTGTGTCTGTGCATTACATCTTTCTTGTATACTTGTGTACACGTATTCATACTTATGTGCATTACAGAGTCCTCACTTTCTTGAATTGATACATTGTTTGATTCTTTCCTTTGAGCATTATTACTTATAATAGTTATCTCCTTAGGTGATATACAGCCTTTGAAATAGGCATTGCGTATTTCATATCCACCGCTGTAATTTTTAAAGCCTATAGCAAAGTATTTACGCTCCTTAATCTCATAGATAACTTCATCGCAGACACTCTTTGCAATATTCAGATCAATTTTCCTATTTTGTAAATACTCCAATAGTTTGGGATGACTCAAAGGCCTTACTCCTAGTAAAGTGATACCACTGTTCAGAGAATTACGATGAAAGGAAAAAGAATCTTCTTTTCTGTTCGATTTTTCATAATGTGTCAATGTTCGAGTATCTTGATGATTATACCTAGATAAGTACTCGTATGATTCTTTTAGTGATAAGTTATGCATCTTCATCACTAAGTCAATAATGCTTACCCCTTGATTGCTTCCGAAGTCGTACCATAGATTTCTGTTGTAATCAACCTTAAGGCTTGGCTTATTTTCTTGCCTGAATGGACTTATGTACATCCCGTAGCTTGAATATTTTTTTATCGGATGTATTCCCACGCTATTTAAATAGTATTTGATGGATATGCTTTTTGTATTGTTGTATGTCATAATTTATTTATTTAGTTCTAGTTCAATTTGAAGTCATACTCTCCGACTCTCCCCTGGCATAGTAATGAAGTTGAACATCATCTTTAGTCTATCTCCAATCATTCTGCCGTAGAAGTCTTCAGAGGCTAGTGTTTCGTAAGTGAAGTTTGTAGTTCCATGAGTGATTGAGTTATTATCACTTCTAATACTAAGCAATTCAGATATTGGACGTAGTATATTTCCAAAGTCTTGAACTGTCTTTGACTCTCTTCCGAACTCATCAATGATGAGAGGTCTTAGGGTGTAATTACTATCAGTCTTTTTTATAATCGCATTTTGCAGTTGAATTGCTTTTACAAAAGTGATATTAGGTATCTGCAATCCTAGTTTCTGTATCACGTGGTTATGGATAGTCCAATAAGTACCCATAACTACAGTTTTACCACATCCAAATTTGCCTTGTAGCATTATTCCCTTTTGAAGATCGCCACTGAATGAGTCGCTCCTTGTAGAGTAGAGGTAAAGCTGCTTAATAACTGACTCGTTATACTCGTCTATGATAAAATATTTATTTTGGTTCTGCTGAAGAAGAAAGTTTGTACCGAATAATTTAAATAGATCTAGGTACTCTTCATAGGTAATAGGAAGAGGAATAAATCGAGCATCTATTTTTTTTCTTTCATTGTCTATTCTTCTAACTGCATCACCTTCCAAAATATCATAGAAAGTTCCATTAGTCGAAATCACTTCCTGAAGAGATAAAGCCTTTCTTTTTGTCATAATTATTTATGTTATTTCTTTTGTCTTTAGTATTAATATAGTGTGGGAGTCTAGGTGTGGAACTAGGTGTCAGAATATGATACTTAGACTTACACCTAAATCCACCCCCTGTTACATATTCGATTAGGTGAAATTCTTTAAGTTTTAGCTTTGCCGTTCTCAGTACTTGCGTTGAAAATCCTAAGTTTGCCTTCATCATCGAGTCGGAGTATACTATCCATTCAGCCCAAAAGGATCTATTAGCCAAATACAGAAGAAAAAAATATAGCTTAACTTCATGACCAGAAAAACTAGCATGCTCATTCATTCTCCAAAAGTTATTTTGTAGTTCGTATAGATTCATCGGTATTTGTTTCTAGAGCGTTTGTTAAACTCAGCTTGGGCATCAGACTCTATTTCTTGTAACGTCTTCTTTTTGCCTTTAGTTATCCATTCCAAAAGCTCGTCTTCAAAAAAGTATAGCTTCTTGCCACTTTTATAGCAAGGAATCATTCTTTTTTGTACTAGTCCGTAGATGGTTGGTTTTGCTTTTCCTATAATACGGCAAGCCTCATCTATATCAATAGGGAGTTTTTTACTAGGAACAATTGGTGCCTGTTCCTCTTTTAATAAGGTTTTGATTTTAGCGATTTCGCTAATCAAATGTGCTACTGCTTTTGGCAGATTTTCAAAGTTAATTTCATTTACTTCCATAACAATTGTTTTTAATTGGTTATGATGCAAATGAAGCAAGTGTTTCCTCTGTGATACCCTACACTGGGTAAACACTGAGAAAACACTTGAAATATTAATTGATTTTGGTTAGTATTGAGGCTGTTCTTTTTTGTTTAATCTATTTTATTTCCAAAAAGACTTTCATCTATCTTTATTATTCCCTTTCGTTGTTCATCCTTCAAATGACTTTTGATACTTTTTATTACTGTTTCAATAAACATGTCTGGAAAAACTAATTTGAGAAATTCAGCAATTTCAGTTCGATTACGTGTATTATCACTACTCCAAATATTCCAACCGAAGTGACGAATATCTAAAGCTGTCAGCCCTTTCACTCGAACAGGTTTTATATTATCAAAATCTAACTTATCGATATAAATATGTACATTTTGGCAAAGTATATCTAGATCCGAGTCTGATAAATATGAAGCGAATGCTTCTCGAGTATAAGTTAAGGCAGCGTTTAGTTTTTCCTCTTTCAGTTTTTTCTCTTTCAGTTTATTTTCAAATCGTATTTGTTCTAAAGAACGATCTTCCTTTTTTTTCTCTTGTTTTCCTACAATTTCAAGCCGACTTCTATTCTTTCTTTTAAAGAATGGAATTTTAGACAGCCCTCTGCCTATAAAGGGAATCATCAACGCTTTTATGACGACTTGTATACTGAAAAAGACCGCAATCAAGAGTCCAAGTGCAATAAAAAAAACTATTCTAGAAGTAAAATCATCAACGCCCAATGAAAGAACTGATATTCTTACTAAGATTGCCAGAAGCAAAGATACACAAAACACTAATATGTATATAACTGCATCTTCAAGTGTGTTATTTTTCATTTCCTTGTAGTTCTATAGGGTTTAACTGTATTGCTTCAGCTGCTTTGTTCTTTTTTTCATCAACAACCTTAGCATAAATCTGGGTAGTCTTCACATTTGTGTGTCCTAACATCTTGCTAACTGTATATATGTCTGTGCCACTAGAAAGCTGTAGAGTTGCATAAGTATGTCTAAAATTATGGAAGGAAATCTTTTTCGTAATTCCTGCTGACTCAATCCATTGTTTAAGTGGACGAGATATCCAAGAAGGACTAGGCAAATCTTCAAATACTAATTGATCTTGCTCTCTAGGTTCACCACATAAATCAAAGGCTTGTTGTGATATTGGTGTATATTCAATCCCTTTTGTTTTCTTCTGAGTAAAGTGTAACTTGACCTGCTCACCATCTATGATTATCTCTTTCCACTTCAATTCTTGAATATCACAATGCCTTAATCCAGTTAAAGCAGAAAAAAGTGCAGCTCTTTTTAGAACATCACGGGAGCATGGTGTAGCTACTAAAGTGTTAAGCTCCTCAATTGTCAAATATTCTCGTCTTGTCTCTTTTTCTTGGATACCTTTAATCTTAGCTGACAAGTCAACTGTTAAGTATCCATCAATAAATGCTTGCTTGAGTGCAGCTTTAAAAATAGAAAAATAGGTAGATGCTGTATTATGTGAGATAACTCCTTTTCTTCCACCACCACATGGTGCTGAAAGAAGAAATTGTTTAAACTCCTCTGCTATCCTAATATTTAAATCACAAAATAGAATTTCATCCCTATACTCTTTTAGAAGATTGACTGTCCTATTCCAATTGACTTGGATAGATTTTGAACTATTTACATGCCTTTTAATTGAAGCCTCATTAAAGTAAGCTATGAAGTCTTGTTGCAACCTATCTTTTTGCTCGGCTTGCTCGATTTCTGTATCACTATATAAATGAGCATTATCGTACTCTCTTTGACGCATCTTTCGAACACCATCAGCGAACAGCATTGTTTCTTGGTCTTTATCGCTTCTACAGATTATTACACCATTATCATTTCGCTTAGGTCTATACGTTTTATCTCCGTTCACGCTTGTTCTAGCTACACGCTTCTTATCCCATTCCACAGTCGTTATACTACGATTAAGGTACTCTCTAACACGTTGTGGTGACTGCTTACCTGGCAATAAAACAGGATAACTCTCAATATATACATACCATTCCTTACGTTCTTCGGCTTTGCGCAGTCTAACTGTTGCCTTAGTATTAAGTAATTGTTTCATAAAGCACTATATTATTTTTTATATAAAGGATCTATTTCTGATTTTGGAGCATAAACATACTTCCCAATTTGTCGGGTAGGAATAGAAAACTTACGAATATGTTTATAAACTGAAGAATTTGAAATGCCAAACTTATCTGTTATCTCACCTATTGTATAGCAGTCTTCTGGTTCTAAGCTAAACAGTTTTGGTTTTGACTTTTCTATTAGGACTTCAGAACTTTGTTTAGTAGGAAACATTTCTTCCATAACTGCAAGTTCAATTCTAATAAGACGAGTACCTAGATTAATTGCAGGTATTTTTTTTTGACGTATTAGCCTATATAATGTACTTTTAGCTATACCAAAAATGGCTATAGCTTCAGGAACTGAAATATATAATCTGAGACCTTTGCACGATAACTCGCATGTTTTAACGACATATTCCTTTGGTATA
>CAZGUI010000122.1:0-5433 GCA_964528875.1 uncultured Bacteroides sp.
TTATTATTCCTTCATCTCGGGCTATTGCACTTGCCTCTGATACACCGTATTGATCTAGCGCAGCCTGTGTGGCAGAATATACAATACCCCCTATGCGACAGGTTAACAGAAATCCTGCATTTATACCTTTGTATGAGAAATCATTATTCCAGGATAGATTTGCCTTGGGTAATACGCTGCCTAACTTAATTGGTTTGATGTTTGCATCTTTAGATAGTGAGCCATTAGCATCCACTTCAATATACCCTTTATCATTATAGACCAAATCGGCATGAGAATATAAATCGCCTAATGTTCCTCCTTCTTTCAGTCTGAAACGAGAGTACCCTAATCCATTCATTTCTAATTCCGGAATATTTAAAAGGCTCCCGGTTTCAGGGTGGTGAAAATTACGAACTAACTCTATAATCTCATTTTTATTGGATGAAAAGGTAAAGCTACTATTCCATCCAAAATCTCTCCAAAGATGGCCATAACTTAAAATCCCTTCCACTCCTAGGTTTCTTACATATCCGGTTTGAACATAGAATTTAGAGTAACCAAAAGAGGCGGATATTTTAGGGTCAAAGGTTTGGTCGTAAGTGTTCGAATAGTAGAAAGAGGCACTTAAACGTAAATCTTTAAACAAGGTAGCATCAAGACCCACCTCCCAAGAATCTGTACGTTCAGGATAGAGTTTTCCAATCGGGAAATGTGTTTTAGGTATCCAGCTCGATACGTTTGCATCGTATTTGTAAGTAGGTATGGTAAGATGACGAGGGTAGGGAGTGCCTACGGAACTGAATGATCCTCTTACTTTTAAGTAATCCAACCAACTTGGGAGTTGAGCCATCTCAGAGATAATAGCAGAAAGACCTACCGAAGGATAAAAGAAAGAAGGTTGAGTGGAACCTTTGAGCTGTGAAGCCCAATCATTTCTTCCTGTTAGCGTGAGGTATAGCATACTTTTCCAGCCCACTTCAACACTTGCAAATATAGATTGTGTCATCTCCTCCCAACCCTCTTGTATTGGGCGTTTTTTAGCGTGATCCAAATCGAACACATTAAATACATTGGGAATTCCTTTTTCACTGATAGGGCCATTGTATCCCAAAGCATCGTAAGTGTTGCTACTAAGCGATGTTCCTATGTTGGCTACTAAACTCCAATCATTGTGGCGTTTGTTGATGTTTACAAGGAAGTCAGCATAAGTTTGTGTGCTTTCACTTTTCTCAATTTCATAGAATCCATTTTCACTATTAGTTAAGGTGTTGATAGTACTTGCATAGAGCTTTTGTTCATAGGTGTTGTTGGAGTTGTCTACCCGAATTCTTCCTGAAAAGTTCAACCAGTCAAGTACATCATAGCTCAATCCTGCTGATAGCATATAGCGCTTTTTACTGTTCTCATGTAGGTTGCGATAGGCTATCCAGTAGGGGTTTTGCATACGCAAATCTCCTTCTCCTTGTGGCCAATACTGGACAAGGATTTTTCGAGCCTCATCGTAACGTTCAAATATTTGAGTTAATGAAAAGTCATCTCCACGAGGAAATAAATAAGCAGAAACTAAAGGATTGGAGTATTGTCCCTGGTTAGTCATATTCCTATCATTTTGAATAATGTAACTAGCAGATACATCTAACTTCATTTTGTCATTCAAGAAGTTAGTGGTGTTCCTAAAAGTAAAGTTATATCTGTTATATCGATTGTTAGGAATCATTCCATCTGAGTTTACGGCGGCAGCTGAAAAAAAGGTTTGATTTTTGTCAGAACCGGCAGATAAGGTTATAGCGTTATTATAAACTACACCAGTTTCAAAAAAATCAGTTGGTTTATATCCCGGACTGTCCTCCATTTTAGGTCCCCAGCTCCAAACACTAGATCCTCCCGGCTTGTTATTGTTTCCTGTGCCGTATCGGTTTTGGAACTTTGGTAAAACAAAAGGATTTAACCAATCAACTCCAGTTGATACTGTAGCTTGTATTTTTCCAACTACTCCCTTTTTTGTGGTTATAACAATTGCTCCATTGGCAGCATTACTACCATAAAGTGCAGCAGCTGCAGCTCCTGTTAGTACAGAGATACTTTCAATATCTTCAGGGTTTAAGTCGGCAATCGATTCAGTTGCTCCACGGGAACCAAATTCGGTATCACCTCCACCTCCAAAATTAAACATCGGAATGCCATCAATCACATAGAGAGCGTTGTTGCTTTTCTCAATAGACTTCACACCACGCATAACCACCTTGCTTGCTCCTCCTACTCCGGAAGAACTACTATTGATGGTAACACCAGCCACTTTTCCATTCAGACTATTGATGAAGTTAGCATCTTTTATTTCGGTAAGTTGATTGTTCTTTAATTCCTGAACATTATAACTTAATGCTTTTTGTTCACGTTTGATACCTAAAGCAGTTACAACTAATTCACTGAGTTGCTTAGCATCCGGATACAGTTGAATGTGGTAGTTGTTTTGTTCACCTACTTTTATTTTATGTTGGGTATATCCAACATAACTGAAAGTTAGTGTGCTTTCAAAAGGAACTTCAATGAAAAACTCTCCATCAAAGTTAGTGATAACACCTGCTTTCTTTCCTTCAATTTGTATGTTTACTCCAATAAGAGGAACTCCTTCTTCATCCACAACACGACCGGAAACTGTTTTTATACGTTCTTTTGTTTCTTGCTGAGGAATGATTAGAATGTAATTTCCTTTCAATTGATAAGTGAATCCGGTATCTTTCAGTATAGCGGTTAAAGATTCTTCCAATGATTGATTAATCAGGTTAAGCGAAATTAAAGGTTTATCCTTTAGCTGTGAATCATTGAATCCAACTGACATTTGGGATTGCTTTTCCACTTCTTTTAATGCATTGACAACCGTTATTTTACTGTTCTGTATTGTAATTCGGATGTTTGCAGTTTGGGCTATGGCAGTAGTTTGAAGAAACAAAAGGCTCAATAGAAGTATATAACCTTTGATTCTTGCTTTATTGTATACTGCAAGTATGTTTTTTTCTAGCATTTACTTTCGTATTAGTTTGGGTTAACTTTGTTTTCATGAATTCAAGTAAGACTAGGCCTATGTCTTTGTAGTAAAATAATGATATAATAGATTAGAATTTAATTCTTTGGTATAAGTTTATTTCATTTGTTGATATTTAATGGGTTAATACACTGTTTTTATTTTATAATTACGGTCCGTTCTTCCTTGTCAATTTGGTAATTCAGATTACCAACTACACCTGAAATAATAGACATTACTTGATCTATTGGCGCCTCATTATGGAAGCGGAAGCTATAAAGGTCTTTTTGGAGAGTTTGAGCACTATATATGAAGGTGTAGTCGTATTTGCGTTCAAGCAGAGTTATAATATCTTTTATAGTGGTCTGACGAAAGACGATTTCTCCTCTTTGCCAAGCTGTTACGTCTTCCAGGTCTGCCGTGGAGAGTATTTCTTTTTTGTCTTTTCTATTATATATTAATTGTTCATTGGGCTTGAGAACAACACTTGTTGTTAAGTCATTCAAATCAACACGAATACTTCCTGAAATTAAAGTTGTCGTTACCTCTTCATCTTCGGGATATGCAGACATATTAAACTCTGTTCCCAGTACGGTTACCTGAAAATCATTGGTTTTGACTATAAAAGGATGTTTTTTATTGGGTGTTACTTTAAAATTAGCTTCGCCTAATAAAAAAACAGATCGGATTTTACCTTTAAATTGAGGTGGATATAACAAAGTACTTTGTGAATTAAGTTGAACTTCACTGCCATCGGGTAAAATTACGGTTTGAGTCTTTGCTGTTGGTGTATATTGTTGAATCAGATCTTGAGATGTTTCGCGTATACTAAGTAGATATATGGAAGAGGCTGCAAGAATCAGTAAAGCAGCAGCTGCAGATTGCCAAATGCGAATAGGACGCAGCTTGACTTGTTTTTTAGTTGATGGGATATTCGCTTTTGCTTGTACCTTTGTATAAGAATCGTTTAATGATTCTCTACTGTATTTATAACCCCAAGCTTTATGCCATACTTTTTTTAATGCATTATCTTTATCTTCTTGGTGTTCTTTATCAGTCAACCATCTGTAGAATTGCTGATTCGTAGATTCAGGGTATTCATACTTTGTGAAAAGGGTCAGTATTTTGTGAAATAAATTCTTCATTTGTGCTTGATTTAAAGTGGACTTCTATTAATAGCACAACTGAAGTGAACGAACTACTTAAATGAAATGCATAAAAAATAAGAATAGAAAGGTTTTCTTTAATTCTTTTAGAGTTAAATAGATTTGATGTTCAACGGTACGTACTGAGATATTCAGCTTTTCAGCTATTTCGGTGTGAGTCATTTCCTCAAAACGACTCATCTCAAAGATCCTCCTTCTTTTTTGAGGAAGGCGACTAAGAGTTAACTGTACACAAAGTAATGTTTCTTTGTAATAGATTGATTCATAGGTAGTACCTAGTTTGCTTAGTTCTTCTCTAAGCATTTTCTCAACTAATTGCTCTTCATATGAGTGCTCAATCTTTTTGTGTTTTATAAAGTTGAAAATGAAATTTTTAGTCATAGCATAGATATAGCGATTTATTTCTTTATTATCTAACCACACCTGAGGTTGTATCCATAGTTTTGTAAATACCTCCTGTGCTATATCCTCAGCTTCTTCCTCTGATTTTAGTAGCATAAATGCAAATCGCTTAGCATTTGAATAATGGTCTAAAAAGATCTTTTCGAACTTTCGAGCTAAAGATTCATTTTGTTGATTTAAAGTCATCTATATAAAGGGTTCCTTTGTGTTTAAAACAAATATACCTGTTATTTTTATAAAAACAATCTAACGAAAAGTTAAAATTTATTTGCCTGTTTGGACATCTTTTCGTGAAATTTGTTTTAGAATTGAACCTTTGTCTCCTCTTTTTATTTTTTCAAATCTATTTAAATGAATGATAAGGTAAGTTCATTAACTCGTTGTTTAGGTATAGTGAAGATAAGGATTACTCTTTTCTACTATTTCCTTGTAGTTTTTTATTTTTACTTATCAGTCAAGAAAAAAGACCTGTTTGTTCTTGGCTAAAAAACAATACTAAATCTTAAATAAATATATTTATTGGTTTAGATGAATTTGAGTGGAATTTTAGAAACCTGTATTAAACTTGTAAATTCAAGTCTGTTTTTTTGTTGTCCGTTTTTTTCTTCAAGGTTAGATCAAGAGGTTGTTTGAATGCTAATCACCATCGATTTTAATTTAGCCGAATAAATTTAAGTTGATAATGAGTAGTTTACGAATATTAATTCAATATTAGGATTATTATTTAAAATTATAAAAAAATGAACCTGTAATTATTTGTCATGTCTGATAGTTTTACTAACTTTAAACTGCTAAAGGTGGAAAAGTTTTATTAAATCAAAAAAAAGAGGGTAATATGAACAGGGTACAAATTGGATTTAT
>CAZGUI010000123.1:0-5282 GCA_964528875.1 uncultured Bacteroides sp.
GAAGATAATTCCATAACAAAGGTTTATTATTTTCATGGCAAGCAACGTTGCAAAACATGTATAGCAGTTGGCAACCTAGCACAGAAAACTATTGAAGAGGCTTATGCTCAGAATGACAAAGTTCAATTCATAGAAGTAGATACTAGCACCAAAGAGTTTGCTGACTTGGTGGAGAAATACGAAGTATCATGGAATGCTTTAATCATTGCAAAGGCGGACAAATCAATTGATTTGACAGAGCAAGCATTTGCAACAGCAATAAACTCTCCAGAGGTATTAGAAGCAAAGTTGAAAGAGGAAGTCAACAAATTAGCTGAATAAATTATGGAGTTTTTACAACAGCTAGTTGATAGTTCAGACATCCCCATACTAACAGCATTCCTACTTGGATTGATGACAGCTTTGAGTCCTTGTCCATTAGCAACCAATATAACAGCAACAGCCTATCTGAGCAAGGATATAACAGAGAAAAAGAGAGTTCTTTTAAATGGTGTCTTTTATACAGTGGGTCGTGTAGTTAGTTATACCTCTCTTGGCTTAATATTCTACTTTGGAGCAAGTAAGTTTCAAGTATCAAAATTATTGCAAAATGTAGGAGGCTTGTATTTAGGTATCGGTTTAGTGATAATCGGCATACTAATGTTGGACTTTATAAAGATTAATATTCCTGGTCTAAATAAACTGAATCAGAAGATTAGTCAAAAGAATATGAAAAAAAGCTATCTAAATGCTTTTCTACTAGGAGTATTATTTGCTTTAGCTTTCTGTCCTTATAGTGGAGTCCTCTATTTTGGAGTGCTTATACCAATGACTATATCAAGTGCTTCGGGTTTGCTGTTACCTCCAATATTCGCTATTGCAACAGGTCTGCCAGTTATAATCATTGCCTACCTACTAGCTTATAGTATGTCTAATGTAGGAAAGTTCTACAATAAGATGAAAAGCTTTGAGGTATGGTTTAGAAGAATAATCGCAAGCATATTTATAATAATTGGAGCATATTATATCATAACAAACATATAACAAGAATGGAAATAATCATATTAGGTACTGGATGTGCCAAGTGTAAATCTACTTTTGAGGTTGTACAATCTGTTGTAACTGAATCGCAGGTCGATGCACAAGTAAGCAAAGAGGAAGATATACTAGAAATAGTAAAATACAACATCATGTCACTGCCAGCAGTAGTTGTTGATGGTGAAGTCAAAATAAAAGGGTATGTACCCACTAAAGAAGAAGTTTTAAAAGTAATAAAAGAATAATATCATGGAAGGACTAAAATTAGACACAAGAATAGAAATGAAGATATATGACCCTGCACTATGTTGCCCAACTGGTTTGTGTGGAGTGAATATCGACCCCGAACTAATGCGAATTGCAGTTGTACTAGAAACCTTGAAGAAAAAAGGAGTTGTAGTAGAGCGTTTCAATCTTCGCGATAATCCACAAGTCTATGTAGATAACAAAACTATCAATGATTGTTTGATGAATGAATCAGCAGATGTTTTCCCAATCACAACACTCGATGGGGAGATAGTTTTGAAAAAAGCTTATCCTACTAATGCACAAATATCAGAATGGCTCGATGTGCCCGAATCTGAACTTATCATAAAGAAATAGTATAAACCACATTTGTTAAAATCTAATTTATTCTACCCACAAAATGGGTAGAACTAGATTTTCACATCTCCCAACGAAAAATAAAATGAAAGAAATGAAATTATATAATCCAGCTAAGGAAAACTTTACCAAATATATTTTCTTCACAGGAAAAGGTGGTGTAGGTAAAACATCCATAGCTTGTGCTACTGCTACAAACCTAGCAGATAGTGGAAATAATGTATTACTTGTAAGTACAGATCCAGCATCAAACTTACAAGATGTATTTGATATGCCACTCAACAACAAAGGAACTAAGATAAAAGAAGTACCTACTTTGACTGTTATCAACCTTGACCCTGAACAAGCTGCTGCTGAATACAAAGAGTCTGTAATAGCTCCATACAGAGGGAAATTACCCGAAAGTGTAATAGCAAATATGGAAGAACAACTATCAGGCTCGTGTACTGTTGAAATCGCAGCATTCAATGAGTTCTCAGATGTGATAACAAATGAAGAGAAACGCAAAGGTTTTGATTACATTATCTTTGATACTGCACCAACAGGACACACTTTGCGTATGCTCCAATTACCATCAGCATGGAATACCTTTATTGACGAAAATACAACAGGGGCTTCGTGTTTAGGACAATTATCGGGATTGGAAGATAGAAAAGAAATCTATAAAGAAGCTGTGAGGACATTGGCAGATGGGACTCAAACAACTCTCTTTTTGGTGAGCCGACCAGATGAAATACCACTTAAAGAGGTTGAACGTTCATCAAAGGAGTTATTTGATTTGGATATTAAGGCTCAACATTTAATCATCAATGGAGTTCTGGAAGAGTATGATGCAAATGATACTATCTCTAGCCAACTCTACAATCGTCAACAAAGTGCGCTCAAAAATCGCTCTCAAGCATTATTGAATCTTAGGACATTCTTTGTTCCGCTTCGTTCGTATAATATGACTGGGATAGATAATATCCGGAATATGCTCAATACCGATAGTGTTTCTTCAGATGCTTCAAATAAAGTAGATACTTCTGACTACAAAGATTTAGAAAACTTGATTGAAGATATGTATCAATCGAAGAAGAGAGTAATCTTCACGATGGGTAAAGGTGGCGTAGGAAAAACAACAATAGCAGCTCAAATTGCTCGTGGACTTGCATCGAGAGGAGTAAAAGTACATTTAAGCACAACTGACCCTGCTAATCACCTAGCCTATGTAAACACTCAAATAGAAGGCATTACAGTGAGCCACATTGATGAGAAAGCTGTTTTGGAAACATATAAAAAGAATGTATTAGACAAAGCTAAGAAAACGATGGGTGATGCTGATCTGAGTTATATTGAGGAAGATTTACGTTCACCATGCACCCAAGAAATAGCCGTTTTTAATGCCTTTGCTGAGATAGTCGCTAAAGCTGATAATGAAGTCATTGTAATAGATACTGCTCCAACTGGACACACCTTACTTCTACTCGATTCTACCCAAAGCTATCATAAAGAGGTGGAAAGAACACAAGGAGATATCAATCCAGCAGTACAGAGCTTGCTCCCTCGATTGAGAAACCCTAAAGAAACAGAGGTTGTTATTGTTACTTTACCCGAAACAACACCTGTATTTGAAGCACATCGTTTACAAGAGGATTTGGCTCGTGCTGGTATACAGAATAAATGGTGGGTTGTAAACTCTAGTCTATTACTCACTGATACAAAGAGTCCTTTCTTAAAAGCTAAAGCACAAAGCGAGGTGCAATGGATTGAGAAAGTGAAGGAATTATCTAACAGCAATTTTGCAGTCATCGCTTGGAAAGAAGTTGTAGAATGATAAAAAGAAGTGAACTCACTAGCTTAAGCTAGTGAGTCTCATTTGTCTTAAAACAAACTATTTTATCAGCAATTTCTTCATAAATCAATTTGCATTTACTCACATCCAATCCCACTTTTTTCGCTACAGCAAAAATATCCTCTTTAGTTGGATTGCCCTTTCCATTAATTGTCGTAGTATGATAACCATTAAAGCCCTCATTGGGTAAAATATCATAAGCAGGAGAAAGTTTCCATTCCTTATGTTTGAGGATGAAAGAAAAGTTCTTGGCATGGTCATCTTTGTTGCCAATTAACACATTGAAAACCATCAAGCGATACATTTTATAAACTTCCTCCATATCACGAGTAAGATTTAGGCAGATAGTGAGCAAGCCTTCATAATCGAGGCTAGGCAATCTATAATCAGCATTTACCAAACCAGCTGCACTAATCACATGACACTTAATTCCATTCTCTCTATCAAATCGTTTTACTCCAAAGTATTTTCCTTCAAAGAGTTTTGTTTCAGGCATTATCAAACCACATTGGCGAGCTAGCACTGAATAGTTATATTCTATTTCTCCCACATTCTTTGGGTCGATGCCAGCTTTGAATTTTACCATCCACTCTTCATTGTCTATTTTCAAAAACACTTTTGGCCTTGCTCCACCCGAAGAGCCACCATGTCTGTAAAGTGCCTCTAAACTACCCGAAGTATATTCATCTGAATTTAAAAGTTTTTCAGCATCTTCTGCTATTTTGTTTAGTTCCAAGTAGTCAGCATCTTCTATAACACTATTGTCTGGATAATATTCCAATGCTCCACGTCCAGCTTTACCAATGAGTGAAAGGCGTTGCAAAATAGTTAGTTGATAAGGATTGATACCTTTCTCTTTCAAGTATCTATCCAAGATAAGATTCCCCCAACCATCAGGCAAACTATCATCAAATACCCCAAAGTTTCCTGCAAATGGGGCACGCTTTGCTATAAAAACTTGAGCTTTCAGAGGTAAGTAATAAGGCGAAATGGACACTCCATTTTGCAAATAGTTTGCATCATATTCGAATGCGCATAGGTTTTCAGGTGTAAGAGCTAGTTTGCCTATTCTCTCCCCTGCCAAGGCTACTTCTAAAACTTTGATATCATTCATTTCTGCTACCTCTTTGTCTAGTTTCTACTTTTGACGATGCTACCACATCATCAATACTTGTATATTGCTTTTTAGAAAACAACTCTAAAAAGTCATCAGTAGCATCCAACGCAAAAGCAATCTGCACCAAGCTTTTCAACGAGATATCTCCCATTGTTTCAAAACGTCGATAACTCGACAAAGACATATCTGAACGCTTTGCCAATGCACTTTGAGTAAGATTTAATTCTAATCTTCTCGTTTTAACTGCTTCTGCTATCTTTAACATTACAGAAGAGGGTGTTTCTATAGTTGGTATTCCTTTAATCATCTATTATTGAGTGGTTGTATGCAAATATAAGGATAATAAGTCAAATATGAGTGATTGGTATTGCTTTTTTTAATTCAAAATGGCTCTGCATTTTAAGCATAATTTGGTCAATTGAGCCTCGTATCAAGTTAATTACACAACGAAATATCGCAAAGCGATTCAGTAATATATTGATTACAAGCATTATTCTAGGAATTTGAATAGTTAAATGTTACAAAGCCTTACTTTTAGTTGCGTAAAGGTTTAACTTTAAGCTACTTTAAAAAAGCTTTTTATCCCTTTCTTGATATCTAATTGTGCAGTCATAAAAGATATATGAAACCCTAATATTATTATATTATGAAAACAAAAAATTTGGCTATAAGATTATTGTTATTATTAAGTGTTCTAGTCTTCAGCCCATG
>CAZGUI010000124.1:0-5274 GCA_964528875.1 uncultured Bacteroides sp.
TCGGCAGCTATTTTCATACTTATAGCTTTTTGTGGAGTGTAAGCCAAATTCAGAAAATGTGTTTGATATTCGGTATTTGCCCAAGCCATATCCATTGGGTCGTAGGCAAATTGTGTAATCCACTGAAACCCTTGCGAACGAAAGGTACGTGTCATCGCAGGATACATATAAGAGTATGTGATATCAGCCGGATCATACTCATAGACTGCTTTTGCCTTCTTGTCAAAGTTCTTGAGGTTGGCAAAAGGTATTTTATATTCATCTACGTATGGCAAAAAATTACCCTTACGTGTATGCCCAGCAACTAGTCCAATAGGATACCACTGATAGGTAGTGCCTTCTATAGCTGTATTGTAGTAGGCTTGCGTGTGTTCCATATTGTGACTCACATTGTAGAATACAGGTTTACTATTTCCAGTTTTCTTTATAGCCTTTAGCATTCTATTGATATAGTTTTCAGTAGCTTTTGGAGATTCTGAGTGGCAAGGTTCATTGTTGATTTCGAAAGCTACAATATATGGATCATCCTTATATGCCGATCCTGTATAAGGGTTGACGTGCTTTATCAATTGTCCTATATATCTTTCTTGTGCTTGTATAGCCTCTTCGGTATCGTGCACTTTACACTTGTTGTACAAATAAGAAAATGCTCCTGTATTTTCATTCCTTTCTGGATAGCCATTACCAAAATTAGTCATAGTGGTCACAAATACCCTTATGCCTCGTTCCTCTAATTTAGCAATCAGATAATCCAATAAGTCTAGGTGTTGATTCTCTAACAAATTGCCCTCTGCATCAGAAATTTCGACATCCCATATATGTATGCGATATGCGTTGAATCCCAATCGTGCAAAATGATAGACATCCTTATCTATTGCTTTTTTATGATCTTTCTCTAAATAATTGAGTATACGATAGGCATGTGCAAATGGTGTTGTGTAATTGACTCCATAGAAAGATGCTGCTTGCTTGGTATCAGACCAACGCATAACACCCTCTTTATCTACATAGATGGTAGCAATGTTTTTCTTGTTATCTGCATATATAGATGCAACAAAAAATAGAGCAATTAGTATTGCAAGATATTTCCTCATGATAATATTATAGGTTATTTTACATTCTCATCCATATAATGGATAATGCCAAATATATCATATAAGGCTTTATAAGAGGGGTTACAAATTGGACAGATGAAGACACAAATTGGACAGATATCGAGTTTAACACTCCTCTAGGACAGATATTGCTCTCAGTTTACTAAATCATCTAAAAACTGACGAGGTGTTTTCTCAAACTCTCTTTGAAAACATTTGGAAAAGTAGGAGTGGTTAGAAAAGCCAACCATATACATCACTTCGGAAATAGTAAATTTATTTTGTGTCAGTAGCATGGCTGCTTTTTGAATTCGAATATATCGTATATACTCTACAGGAGATTTTCCTGTAAGTTGTTTTATTTTTCGATAGACTTGCTTAGAGCCAAATCCCGAAATTTCACTCAATGCTGCAACATTTAGGTCTGGATCGGTTATCTTCTCTTCTATGATTTGAATTATCACAGATAAGAGCTTTTCATCTGGCGAAATAGCCTCTACCGCTTGAGGGGCTGCAATATTCTCGAGTCGCAACTTATCTGTCATCTGTTGCTTGGAAACGAGCAACTGTTCAATCTTAGATTGTAACAATATAGGGTCAAAAGGTTTAGGGATAAAAGCGTCTATATTCATATCTAAGCTATCTAACTCCGTCTTCTTATCATCTTTCGCCGTCAATAAGATAATGGGGATGGTGGACGTTGGAATATGTTTTTTTAATAGTCGGCTCATTTCCAATCCATCCATCACAGGCATCATGATGTCTGATATTATGAGATCTGGTTCTTCCTTTTGAGCCATCTCGAACCCTATCTTCCCATTATAAGCAATGATACACTTATAGTTTACCGACAGAATCTGTTCTATGAAATGAGCAATTTCATAATTATCTTCTACGATTAGAACTGTAGGACGATGTAATTTTTCATTCTCTATCGGCTGATTTGTCTTCAGATCTTCTTCCTGATCCATAATCAAAGGTAAAGATAGACGTATAGAGGTTCCACGATCTTCAACAGACTCTATGCTCACTTGACCGCCATGCTGCTCGGTATATTTTTTCACTATATAAAGTCCTATTCCTGTACCTTCTTTCTGCTTCTTCGTTTTTGATGATTGATAATACTTTTCAAAAACATAAGGAAGTTCATTTGCTGGTATGCCCAAACCTGTGTCACGAATCTCAATAGTTAACAGATTATCTTCAGGTTGAGTTTGCAAACTGAGAGAGATCATAGCACCTTCATCCGAATATTTACAAGCATTTGAAATCAAATTATTTAGCACCGATTCCATCTTTAACACATCAATATGTGTAATTATATGTGTACTATCACTAATGAAATGAAAACTAAATTTATTACCAAATGAGCCTTCGTAAGTGGAAAATATACTTTTGCTAAATTCAACTATATCTATTTTCGATAAAATAATATTAACACCATAACTATCTTCTTCTCTATTGAAGTCTAAAAGCTGACGTGTCAACGAGTTTAGCTTCAACGAATTTTGATGTATCCTTTCTAATTGTTTCCTTTTCCAAGGATCCTTAATCTCCAATAGAAGTTTGCTAAGTGGTGCTATAATAAGCGTCAATGACGTCTTGAGTTCGTGAGATACACTGGTGAAAAAATCCATTTTCAGATTCACTAGTTCTAATGTCTTTTCTCTTTCAATACGCTCTATTCTTAGGTTGTTTCTTACTCTAAAGAAGTTGAGCGTCCAAGCCACAATCGCTATTCCCAATAAGAAATATAGAATCTTAGCCCATAAACTATAATACCATGGAGGGGTTATGGTTAGTAGAAATGACAATGACGAATCAGATGGTTTTCCATATTGATCCAGCTTATTGATTAGAAGTTTGTAGTTCCCATATTCTAGATTGGTGTAGCTGATACGATTAGCCTTTTGCTCCATCAATTGCCAATCTTTATCTAAGCCTTCTAACTGGTAAACAAATTGTCCAGCCTCCCCTTGTGCATATAGCAATTCCGAAAACTCGAAAGAAAGATTGTTTTGTTTATAGTTCAGAGTAATATTATCGATATACCTAATACTTGCTCCTTCTGGTGCATTCTCAAATATTTCTCCATTGATGTATAGTGAGGTAAGTACTATTTCAGACTGCATCTGCACTTCATCAACAACATGCTCAGAGAGAATTGCAACATTATTTACAGTACCCATATATACATTCTCCTGGATTGTATCGTAATAGAAACTTGTATATTGTTTATTACTTATATTCAGTCGCTTTATTGTATTGTTAGATTCATTCAATACCCATATTCCCTCGGTAGTTGATATCCAGATATTGTCTTTTATTTCTTGTAGTGCAAGTATCTCATCATTGTTGAAAATATCAAGTTTTATGGTTTTAGCACTATTGGTTTTAGGATCAATATTTACAATTCCCCCTCTAATTGCTGCCCAGATATACCCCTGTTTGTCTGCTATAATAAAGTTGGGCTGAGTATCACTATCTATAGAAATGCTTTCGATAGTATTGGTCTTGGTATTTATTTTATTGATTCCTTTATTGTATAATAACACCCACACATTGCCATCGCAGTCTTGTACTATCTGATTTACGAAATTGTCAGATAATCCATTGCTAGTCGAATAGTTTTGTTCAGCTATGTACGTTCCTGACGAATGGAGTAATTTTTCCTTATCGACTACAAATATTCCACCCAAGCAAGTTGCTATCCAAAGCTTTCCTTTGGTATCTTCGAATATATAATATGCCCAATTTGAGTTCAAGGACTGAGTACTGTCAACAATTACATAATTCGTAAATTGTTTACTTTTGTAATCGTACCTATTGATACTTCCATCGGTTGCCACCCAAAGATTGCGATCTTTGTCTTCATAAATATGACGTATCCTGTTGTGAGAAATAGGATTCTTACCGTCACCCATTTTGTACCATATGGCATTGTCTGTTCTGCTGGTCAGTGATGGAGAAAGAATTAACCCATTTGTACCTCCAAACCAATAATTTCCTCTAGAGTCTTTATGTATAGCATGAAAGCGGTTACCATCTCCAATCCCTGTCAACTGCGATATTTGTATAATTTGCATTGTCTGATTGTGGCGAGATAGTGAAATCCCATATTCCGTACCTAACCACACATTCTTTTCTTTGTCCGTAAAAAGATGCCATATTATATTATTGCTCAACGAACTGTAGTTACGTGAATCATGCACAACATGTTGATAGCTTCCATCTAGTGGGTTATAAATATACAATCCATTGTCCGTAGCCAGCAATAAATTTTGATTTCCATCTATCGTCAAGGATTTTATAGAGTTGTTTTGAAAACAGGCTATTTCCTCTGCCATATCACTTGTAGGACAATATCTATATAGTGCCCCTTCTGTCCCTATCCAAATTGTATTAGTATGTGTATCTTCTAAAAGTGAATTAATAAATTGATTGCTCCTTTTATAATTACTAGGTAATACTATTTTATCAACCCGATTTGTAAGTGTATTATATCTACATAAACCATCGTATGTTCCAATGTATAGACTATTGTCAGCACTCGTTATAATGGAATAAATTGTGTGATGAGATAGATTTACCCCTTTATCTCTTGTCATGTTCACTAGCTGTTGAGTTTCTAGATTATAACTATAAAAGCCATCAAGAGAACCTATCCAAATTATACTACCTTGTTTAGCGAGTGTACGTACATTGCGAAGAGTGTTAGACTCTATTGCCTGATATTGATCGGTCTGATAGTTGTATATCAAAAGACCATTATCTGTACCCAAGAAAATATATTTACCACCACATTCTAGTAATGAATAAACAGCTGTATTGGAATTCTCTCCGTAAACAAAGTGTTGTTGTGTGGAATAACCATCATAACTAAAGAGTCCTTTGTTTGTACCAACCCACATGAGTCCAAGACTATCCTGGGTAAAACTGTATATTGTGGATGCCTCTGCATTGATTGAAATATTAAAAAAGTTTTTGCTGATAGGATTCTGAGCAACAACAAAGAAAGATAGAGTGCAAAACATACAGACTATCGCTATTATTTTTAGGTGTGGATGCTTTCTTTTCAACTGAGTGCTTTTTACAAAAGATATATAGGTCAAAAGGTTAATTTGAGAAGCCTAATATAAGCATAATAGTTGAATCTGTTGACATAATTTTACCTCCTCTT
>CAZGUI010000125.1:0-5265 GCA_964528875.1 uncultured Bacteroides sp.
TATTGCAGCTATCAACAAGGCTGCTGTTAATAGTCCTTTTCAAGATGGTATGATCTTTCATTCAGACAGAGGAGTGCAGTATGCTGCCAAAGCTACGGTCAATACACTCAAGTCATACAAGGTAATCCAATCCATGAGCCGAAAAGCAAATTGCTGGGACAATGCCGTAGCCGAAGCTTTCTTTAAATCACTCAAAATGGAGTTGATCTATGGAAATAAATTGATGAATAAGAATCAGATGAGAGCAGCCATCTTTGAATACATAGAAATTTGGTATAGAAAGCAAAGGAGGCATTCATACTTAGATTATATGACTATAGAAGAATTTAATGAACAATACAAAAAACAAAATATCAAAAATGTCGCTTAACTAATTGTCCCAAATAAGTTAGGATATCCAAAATTGATTTTATAAAAAAATAGAACCAGATTAATAAAGAACTTCCTAAAAAATAAAGCATCTGATTAAAGCGATATATACGTCCCCACTAAATATTCTTTAAGAATTATTTTCCAATGTAAACTATTTGCATTATATTTGTAAAAGAATTAATAATAAAAGAGATGAAATACGTAAAGAAATATTGGACACACCTTTTAGGAGCACTTATTGGAGCTATTGGAGGATTTTTATACTGGAAATTTATAGGATGTACAACAGGTACTTGCCCAATAACTTCTTCACCTATTAACAGTACACTTTACGGTGTATTATTAGGTGTACTCTTTGGAGGATTATTTCAAAAGAAAGAAAAAATAGAAAAATAAAAATAGAATAGACATGAAAACAATAAATTTAACAAAAGCAGACTTCTTGACTAAAATAGCTAATTATGAGTCAAACCCAACAGAATGGAAGTATTTAGGTGATAAACCTGCATTAATCGATTTTTATGCAGATTGGTGTGGTCCTTGTAAAGCAGTAGCTCCTGTATTGGAAGAGTTAGCTGAAGAATATAAAGATGAAATTTATATCTATAAAATCAATACTGAAGTAGAACAAGAATTATCTGCTGTATTTGGAATCCGAAGCATACCTTCTCTATTGTTTGTCCCTATGAATGAACAACCTCAGATGGCTGCCGGAGCTCTACCCAAAACCGAACTCAAAAAGATAATTGATGACATATTACTAAAAAAGTAATGCATTATAAATTAGATTTCATAGATAACTAGCGAGTTTTAGGATAACAAAAAAGGAGAAACGTTGAAAGTTTCTCCTTTTTATTGCTCAATATTCTTAATGATCGTGATGATCTGCATCAGAAGCCGCCTTATCTTGGTGTACAGTACCCCAAGGATGCTCAGGTTTGGCATATATAGAATAAAGTTTCAAAGGTTTATCCCCTGTATTAATGATATTATGCCATTTTCCTAATGGAATAAAAATAGCATCATCATCGCCAACCTCACGAACAAAACTCAAATCCTCTTTTACATCTCCCATCAACACTTTGGCTTCACCCGATTCAACTCGTAAAAATTGCTCAATATCATTGTGAACTTCTAGTCCCACTTCTCCTCCAACAGGTATGGACATAACGGTGAGTTGAAAATTTTCCCCAGTCCATATAGCAGTACGGAATGTTTCATTGGCTAAAGTGTACTCTTCAATGTTTATAACCAATGGTTCAGGAGCAAAATCTTTGAACACCACTTGTTCTTCTTTCAGAATACTTACTCCCTCATCTTCTTTTGCACTCTTTTCAGATGGTTGACAACCAACTAGCCCCACAAATACAAGGCTAAAAAAAATCATTTTTTTCATAGTTTAACTTTTTACATTACTAATCATTGACTACTAAGGTACTAATTATAAACAAGTTGGTATAATTTACACCTTTTTTATATCTCTTTTTTTAGTCCTATAAATCGGATAACACTTCCTTTTCCATTGTGCCCTACCCCTTCGGAGAGTATAATTTCCTCTTCAGATAACTGAATAAAATGTAATTCACTAAAGAAAGATGTTATCTCATCTTTAGAATAAAGTAGATCTACTTGCTGAGGACCACCAGCCATTGGATTTTCTTCTTGATTCTTCGTATGATCTTTACTAAATCCCTCAAATATTAAATATCCACCTGGTTTCAATAGAGTGATTAAATTACTAAAATATTGCATTTTCAATTGTAAGGGAACGTGGAGATAAATTAAAGCGATAACATCAAAACTATTGAATTCATAGTTTGTCAAAACATCCTTAAACTCCAAAACCTGATAAGAAAAATCTATTTCCGAAGCTTGTGCTAAAAATAAGGCTTTATTTCTAGCCTCGGAACTCACATCAAAGGCATCTACCTGCCAACCTTTACTTGCAGCATATACACCATTTCGACCTTCACCTTCAGCAGGAAGTAATATTTTACCTACAGGAAAATTGTCTATTGTTTCTTTAAAGAACTGATTGGGCTCTTTTCCATATACATAATGGGAATCGCCATATCTGTTATCCCAAAATTCCTTTAACATTACATTAATCTCCTCTAAATTCTTAATTGACTCATATTAATCTAATTAACACAAAAAATAGAATTTAGTTCAACAACCTTATACTTTACCGACTTCCATCTTTCTCCAATCTATAAAAGTTATGATTTATTTATGCATAAATAATATAAAGTGGGTATTATCAAATTGGAAAGAATGAAAAAACTAGATTAGAAGAGATAAGAAAGGTGTTAAAATTTGACTTTAACACCTCTAGACAATTATAATTAACATGAAGGCTATTTCTTATTTCGTTTCATTTTTCTAAACTCGTGAGGTTCAATGGGATTCTTTTCACTCCAAATGTTTAGATGTTTTGCTCTAGCCTCTAATTCCAATTGTGCATACTGAGGGTTCTTATTATAGTGTTTATAATGCCAAGCCAGACCATTAGCTAACAATAATTCATTTATATTTTCCCCGCTAGAGTTTATTAAAACACCTAATAACCGACCATAACGATCTTTTTTATTGTAATATACTGTGGCTTTTCCACCTCCTAGTTTTTCACGCACAAATTGGGTAGCTTTAGTACCATAAGCTTGTTTAGATTCCGGACAATCTATCCCATCCAACCGAACTCTATGTTGAGTCTTATCTTCATCCAATAGAACCACAGTATCACCATCACTAACACGAACAATTTGTCCTTGAATAGATAAACTATATCCTGCAATAGTTTTATCAGCAACCAGCGTATTATCATTCAATACAACTACTGATTTTGTGCTTTTTCTAGCATCTAGACCTGATGCTACTGACTCTTCTACTTCTATAGCTACAGGAGTAGAAGAATCAGCAGTAGAAGGAGTGGATTTATAGTTTACTTCTGAACGAGACAATTGAGTCGCTTTTCTACTTACTCTACCAGAAGAAGGAGAAGGAGTACAGGAACTAATGAATACTAAACACGAAACAAGAAATAGAGCAAACCAACTCTGTCTATTTTTTATCATTACCATCTACAATTTTTTTATAAATAACTATTGATCCTGCACAAATGAATTCGCAAGAAACGTCTTTTATCAAAGAAACGCTAAGATAAGAAGAACAGCTTACACCTCAAGATATTTTATAACATACCTTCTCTCTTATTCTTATATATATACAAAAAAAAATCCCCATACCATTATGTAGATATGGGGATTAACCTATAATTATCAATAAATATTTGAAAAACTAGTGTTTACTTAAATATTCAGAAACACCTTCATCTGTTGCTTTCATGGCATCTGAACCTTCAGTCCAGTTTGCAGGACAAACTTCACCATACTCTTCAAAGTGTGTTAAAGCATCTACCATACGCAAAACTTCATTTACGTTACGCCCTAATGGTAAATCGTTAATGAGTTCGTGACGAACGATTCCTTTTTTATCAATTAAGAATAGTCCTCGTAATGCTACTGGATCACCCTCACAAATCAGATTACCTTCATCATCGTAATCATATTCTGCTGCTAATACACCATATTTAGTAGCTATAGTTTTAGAGAAATCAGAGACTAATGGATATTTTACTCCCTGTATTCCACCCTCATTTTTAGGTGTGTTTAACCATGCAAAATGAGAGTATTCAGAATCGACAGAACACCCAACAAGTACAACATCTCTTTTTTCGAATTCTTCTATTTTTTCTTGGAAAGCATGTAGTTCAGTGGGACAAACAAAAGTAAAATCCATAGGATAAAAGAAAAATACTACATATTTCTTATCTATATACTGATCTAAAGAAAATCCTTCTATTATTTTACTTCCATTTATTACTGCTGCTGCATCAAATTTTGGTGCTTCTTTTCCTACCAATGTACTCATAATGTTATTTTTTTAATTTTAGTTTTATTTCTAACTATAAATTATAACACAATAAAACACTCTATTGTTTACAGTATACGGTTAATGAATATTAAAATTATTTAGATTCATTCCAAATGAAAAACAAAACACAAGCTATGAGCTACCAGATAAGAACTAAATCAAAATCCATGTTCTTATTGGGTCTGTTTTCTGTTAGGAAGTCTGAGTACGTTAAATAGAAGTCTATTGTTTCTTCTCCTACAACATAAAGAAGGGTTTCAGTCCAAAGATAATCTCCTTCAGCATCTTCTTCTCCATGATGTGTAACATAAGGTAAAGATGTCTTAAATTTATGATCACCTGCAAAAGGATAATAATAAGCAATAATAGCTCCTTCCCAATATACATTTTCAGTAATTTCTGCTATAGATTTTGATGCTACTAAAATAGTATTTAGTTCATTCTCTTTACCTCCATCAACTAACTTCCAATCTTCAGGATTAATAGTGAGTTCTACAATTTTCCATTGTACACCATTTGCCGAATTTCCGGGAGGCCCTTGAGGCCCCATGGGCCCAACTTCTCCCTCACACGCCACGAGAAAAAGAAGGATTAAACTTAAAAGACTTAATTTTTTCATTTTCATAATTATTTAATATTATATTTTATTCAAAAGTAGGTATCTAAAAAAACAAATCATCTTAACACAAGAAAAAACAAATCAAAAACATATAAAAAAT
The DNA here is from genome assembly GCA_964528875.1 of uncultured Bacteroides sp. GTDB lineage: Bacteria > Bacteroidota > Bacteroidia > Bacteroidales > Bacteroidaceae > Bacteroides_E. The sequence goes on from CAZGUI010000125.1 coordinate 5,025, forward strand.
TATGCTATTATCTAACACCAACCACTATCCTTTTGTTTGTATTTATCATATTTTAACTTTATTAGTTCTGGGGGAATACGGAATAATAGACCTTAAAATCAACAAACTTGTTAGAACTTTTCGTTATCAGAAAAGAAAAAAGCACCCATAAAAAAAAGAGAATCAACAGTGTTGATCCTCTTTCTCAAGGAGTGAAGGGAATGAGAATCGAACTCACACGATATTGCTATCACTACCCCCT
>CAZGUI010000126.1:0-5255 GCA_964528875.1 uncultured Bacteroides sp.
TACAACGTAATGCTGCATTCCGTAATCCCACTATGGCGGCAGCGCATTTGGTAGGTGCACAGGCAGCAGCTATGCAAAGTGCAGCATCTAATGAAAGTGCAGGGGGAGCGGCTATGGCTTTCATGGGGATGAACCTAGCGGGGCAGGCGGGTGGAATGAGTCCTCAGAACCTCTATCAGATGGAACAACAGCAAGCACAACAAGCACAACAACCAGCTCAGCAAGCACCAGCTACGACTCCTGTCGGTTGGCAATGCCTCTGTGGGTATAGCGGAAATGCGGGTAAATTCTGTGCTGAGTGTGGAAAACCTCAGCCCCAAGCGGATGGCTGGTCTTGTGCCTGTGGCACTTTAAATAAAGGCAAGTTCTGTGCCGAGTGTGGTAAGCCAAAACCTGCCGGCATTCCACAATATAAGTGTGACAAGTGCGGCTGGGAACCTGAAGACAAGGCGAATCCACCCAAGTTCTGCCCAGAATGTGGTGATCCTTTTGATGATGGAGATTTAATATAATTCAATATCAAAGCACATCTATACAAATGTGTGCATAAAATACATGGGAATAGTGATTGAGTATATACATGTGGTGAGTGTTTATATTAAAAAATAGATATCGGAGTGAAGAAGGGAGGGTATTAGATAGTAACTATTTCACTAAAATGATAAACAGATATTAGAAAGGGAGAGGTAGATATGAAAAGAAGAATTTCAATTATATTGGCTGTTCTAATGATTAGTATTTTGGCATTGTCTGGTTGTGGGGGCGCAGATAAATCAGATAAGGCTACGGCACCAGGTAAAACACCTAGCGTTAATACTGCCGACGCTACTAAAGTTGAAGTAGCTGATATTTCTGGTGAAATAATTGACACAGGTGATATCAGCGCGCTTTGTCCAGATGGATGGAAGAATTACCCTCAAAGTGATTACTTTTCAGATGATGAAGACGCTATAGATACGAAGACACTAGATTTCCGCAAAGGAGCCGAAACTGAAGATGATGCATATACGACTCCTGGTGTAACAATTAGATTTTACGGAGTAGACTGGGATTTTATGGCACCTGAAGACAACTTTGAAGGCGAATTTAAAGCTTGGGGCCCTATGAATCTTAATGGCAAAATTGCTTCAGGATTAATTGGCTTAACAGACAGTGAAAAATTCGCAATCGTCTATGTAGATGTTGATGGCGGAGAGCTAGAAGTTATGGTTCAGCTTGAGCAGTTTGAACAGACAATTTCCTTGGATGATGATGATGTGTTAGCGATTTTAGCGAGTTTAGAAATTAAATAAGCTGAAGAACATTAACCTACAGTTGAGAGGAAGGAATAGAAATGAAACAAAGAATAGCTATTGCTCTAGCAGTTCTGATGGTTTGCATTTTGGCCTTGTCTGGTTGTGGGCAAAAAGAGATTAAAGGGGAAATAATTGATGCCGGTAAGGTGAGTGCACTTTGTCCAGAGGGCTGGGTCAATGTACCGGTTGAAGATTTTGTTAGTACTCAACAAGAAGGTGAGTCAATATTAGATCCGACTAGACTACAATTTGACAAAATATCTAAAAGTCAGGAAAACGAGTTTTTAACTCTTGGTGCATGGATTTATTATTACCCTAAAGAAACTAATACAGAGAATTTATTTGTAAATAGTTTTAGTTTAAAATCTGAAGCTTGGGGGCCAAAAGAGATTGATGGGCGGACTTGGGAAGGATTTGTCGGCTTAGATTTAGGTGAGAGAAATGCGACAATTTGGACAGAGGATGATAATGCCAAGTTCTATGTGAGAGTTGTTCTTGAGGTAGATAAAGAGAAGGTTTCATTAGATGATGCTGATGTGCAGGCGATTCTTGCGAGTATAGAAGCTAAATAAAGAAGGGGGTAAAACATGGAATATGAAAGCAATAAGTTTTTAAAGATAACGGGTATTCTTATGATCATAGGCGGAGCAATCGGGATTATTGTGGGCATAATTGCGGTTATAGGAGCAATTGGTGCTATGGCACTTTTTGGTAGTGGAGTGTGGCCCTTAATTATAGGAGCCCTTATGGTATTGCTCAGTGCTGTAGTCAGCTTGATTGCTGGTATTTACGGTGTAAAATATGCGGCCGTACCAGAAAAGGCACAAACTTGTATCACTTACGGATTCTTAACTGCAGCATTTGCTCTATTAGGTGTTGTTTTGAATATGATAGGTGGTAATTCCTTTAGTATTACACCTTTAATAACCGGACTTTTATTGCCAGGGTTATACTTATATGGCGCTTATCAAAACAAAAGTCTTGCTCAAAGTACGCCTCAAAGTTTGGCTTAGTAAATAAAACGGTCAACAGAAATAAAGTTATTTTCACATATTCCTGTTGATCGTTTTTATACATACTTAGGAGGAGGTCGTCGTATGGCGATAGGGGTAACAAATTATCAATGCCCGGCTTGCACAGGGCCACTTCATTTCTCCAGTGATAGTGGGAAACTTGCCTGCGAGTATTGTGGCGAATTGTTTGAAGTAGAAGCTATGGAGCTACTTTATGCGGATAAAGAGCAAGCTACTGAGAAGGTGGCAAGTAATACTGAGTGGGACTTGACGATGGATGAAATCGGCGAAGAAGAAGGTGCAAATATGAGGACTTATACTTGCCCTTCTTGCGGTGCAGAGCTTATTTGTGATGATACTACTGCTGCCACTTCTTGTCCTTATTGTAATAATCCAACTATTGTACAAGGTCACTTTACTGGTATGCTCAGACCAGATTTTGTAATTCCATTCAAGTTGGATAAGGAGACTGCTAAGGCTACTTTGAAAAATTATTATAAGGGTAAGAAGTTTTTGCCCAAGTCTTTTTCTGAAGGCAATAAAATTGAGGAACTCAAAGGTATTTATGTTCCTTTTTGGCTCTTTGATGGGTTGAGCGACGCAGATATTCGCTATCGTGCAAGCACAAAAAGTTTTCACATTGAAGGAGACTATGAGGTAACGGTCACAGAGCATTACCGGGTAGTGCGACAGGGTAACATTGCCTTTGAAAAAGTGCCTGTCGTTGGATCTACAAAAATGCCTGATGCACATATGGATGCTATAGAACCGTATGATTACTTGGAATTAGTTCCTTTTTCTTCCGCTTACCTGCCAGGGTATCTAGCAGATAAATATGATATGGAGGCGGATACATGTATTGAACGTGCAAATGAGCGGATTCGTACGAGTACAGAAGACGTTTTTGACGCAACTGTAACTGGCTATACAACTTACAACTCTGAATCTTCTACTATTGACATTCAGCCAGGCGAGGTAAAATATGTCTTGCTTCCAGTATGGATATTAAATACTAAGTGGAAGGGCAAAGATTTTCTCTTTGCCATGAATGGGCAGACCGGCAAGCTTATTGGCGATTTACCTGTTGATAAGGGTAAGTTTTCCGCTTGGTTTGCAGGTATTTCATTGCCCTTGATGCTACTACTTGGCATCATCATGTTTTGAGGGGGATATTAGTATGAAAAGAATAACTACAATAGTTGTATTGATTTTATCCTTTGCTCTTTTTATAATACTGCCGGTTAATGCTGCGGATTTCGAATTAGTCGGAAATTGGGCCGGCTTGCTCACTGATCAAGAAAGTTTAGAGCTTAACGAGCTGGCAATGGATATAAGCGAGGAATATCAATGCGAAGTTAGCATAGCTATGATGGAATATATAGAAGATGATGATGTCGCTGAGTTTGCAAACCTTTTTTATGAGGAATACGATTACGGCTATGGTGCGGATAACAGTGGATTAATGCTCATGCTTGTCATGGATAGTCGGGACTTTGCACTTATAGCACACGGTGATGGAAATATAGCTTTTACAGACTACGGTAAAGATGTTTTGCTAGAAAGGCACCTCTTGCCACTACTTGCTGAAGATAAATACTATGATGGTTTCTTGATATATCTGAACAAAACGGCTGAATTTTTGGAGATGGCTGAAAATGGCACTCCTTTTGATGTAGATACAGATGCAGAACAAGCTCAAACATCAATTTGGGTAAAACTGGCGATAGTTATACTTATCCCCTTGCTTATTGCAGGGATAATATGCTTTATATGGTTAAGAAAGATGAAAACTGCAGTCTCCGAGCGGGCAGCAGAAAACTATATGCCTGATGGAGGCTTTAATTTGACGAACCAAACAGATACATTCATAAATAGAACCGAAACTCGAAAGCGAATCGAAAAGAAACCACCAAGCGGGGGTACTTCAATCGGAAGTGGGGGTTCTTCTAGTGCTAAAGGGAAATTCTAAAGAGGTGAAACTGAAATATGATGAAACATACAAAATTATTTATAGTCTTTATTTGTATTTTAATTTTGAGTGGTTGCAATATCCCTACAGCCGAAAACAGCTTGCCTAACTTAAGTACGGAGGAGGGTATAAGGGATTACCTTGCAGGTGAATGGATTTTAATCAATGAATATGGACCTGATATAGTTTGTAAGATGATTATTGATAAAAAGATGGATATTCATCTTTCATTTCACGATAGCTATTCAGATTCTTCTAGAGGCGATTTTGCAGGACGAATAAAGCTTGATAGACAATATGCAAAAGCTAATGAAGCACCTGACCTGCTTTCTATTGAACTAATAGATACGGATTATCCTGGTGGTGATTTCTTTTTTAAGCATAGAACTATTTACAATGAAAAGCGGGTTATGTCTTGGTTTTTTGCAGGCAATGGCAATTGTATATTTGACATGTTAAGCTCCGAGGATTATGAATTTTCCCCTGCAGAGATAACTTTTGAAAAAGTAAGTGGAGAAACTTCACAGCTTGCCCCGCGTAAAAATGATGAGTTTTACGCTGTTTATTGGGGTAAAGGAGCCGATAAAGAAACTCTTTGGCTAGATGATGTTAATTGGACACCACCAGAGGATTACGATATTGAACCTATGTATCCGATCTTAATGACCTATTACGAAAATGATGTAGCAGAGAGTATTCTTTACAGTATAGCGGCAGATCAGATTACCGATATTCTAGGTGATGACCTGTTTCCGGGGGATGTTTATTTTGTGCAAACTGATAAATCTGGCAATGTTATAGATTTTGTAAGTGCAGAATATAAAGCATATATTGAAGAAGATGCAGAGTTACAAGTAGAATTTTAAAAAGTGAAGCCTTTGATTTGAATAAAAGATCATTGACATTCCGCTTATTTAAATGAAATTAGTTCATTAAACACTTCAATCGCATAATTATCTGTCATTCCCGAAATATAAG
>CAZGUI010000127.1:0-3914 GCA_964528875.1 uncultured Bacteroides sp.
AATTAACTTTCATTTTACAAAATAACTAGATTAAGAACAACATGAAAAATTTTATTAAATTACAAAATGCATTTTTTGCTTTATTATTTTTAGGATTAACAGTTTCTTTTACTGCATGTAGCAGCGACGATGATGATATCAAAACTGTACAATTAAGCGATGTTATTGGTAACTATGCAGGAGAAATTAAAGTTGAACCAATAGTTGAAGAAGCTACTCGTAGCGACAAAGAAGAGGCAGAGAAACCCCTAGTACAAGTAACTGCTGACGAAATTAAAATTTCAAAACTTCCTTTTGAAGTTATCTTACAAGAAATCATCAATAATGACGAAATCATTGAAGAAGTTTTAGCTACAGTTAAAGACATTGAATATAATTTAGGTTATACTGCCGAAATTGATACAGAAAAAAATGATCTTAATTTATCGATTAAAGCTGACTCTCCATTCCAAATCAGCTATTTCTTAGCTGATGCAACTGAAGAAGGTGCAACAAGAGAAGGTGAAGAAGGTGGTGAAGGAGAAGAAACTCCTGAAGAAATTATTCCTAACCATACTTTAGTCGTTTCTGTTGAAAAAGAAGCTGAAGGCATTTACAAAGACAACACTTTAAGATTCAACCTAAAAGTTACTGAAATCAAAGCAAAAGAAAACTTAAATGAAACTGAAGGCGAAGGTGAAGAAACCCCTGAAGTTAAAGGTATCTACACATATAGCTTTTCTTTACTTAAAAACTAAGATTCTATAATTCCGTTTCGACAAAGACAAGGGGAACTCATGAATGAGTTTCTCTTGTCTTTTTTTTGCTATATATTTAACAAAACAGGGGCTCCATTAAGGTCTAGGTTTTACCCCCCTAAGACCCCAAGCTCTTCGGTCCTAGACCGAGAGGGGTTCAGTCCTAGACCGAAGGCCTTTGGGTCTAGGACCGTATACCCCCCCCTTAAAGTAAGGCGTATATCGCCCCCTTTAATTTGCTTAAAATCTCTCTGTCTTTCATGTAATTTAGTCCTAAATAGTGAACTAAAAAAATCAGTATAGTTATTTAATAATTTTACTTTTTACGAAGAAACAAAAAGACTATTTCTAATAGATGAATGTACATTATTGAAATAATGAGAATATTAATCTCTCTATTTTATCTTACAATTTATATATGTAGAAGAGAAAAAAGAAAAACACCCTTCTCTTTTCCAACGAAGATAGGAAAAAGGTGTTATATGAATTTATATAGAAAAGTAAAATTAATTAGTTTTTATCCAACTCTTCAAAACGAGAATTCTTACTGATAAACTCAGGAACTACATCTTTCATTAATCCTACAATTTTCATTGCATCATAGGTTTGAGTACTCTCAACCAAATGAGAGATAACAGTTTTCACTTCATCATAATCATACTCACGAACATCAGCAATCATAATTTTATCGTGATAAGTCATCTGTGTTTGTTCTTTTACATTTAATAGTTCTTCATATAGTTTCTCGCCATGGCGTAACCCTGTGAATTCTATTTTAACTTCAGTCCGTCCGGAAAGCTTAATCATACGTTTAGCCAAATCAAGAATTTTCACCGGATCTCCCATATCGAAAATGTAAATTTCCCCACCATGTCCCATACTTCCGGCTTCAAGAACCAATTTACAAGCTTCAGGAATAGTCATAAAATAACGAATAATTTCCGGATGCGTAACGGTAACCGGACCACCTAAATTAATTTGCTTTCTAAAACGAGGAATAACAGAACCATTCGAACCTAATACATTACCAAACCGTGTAGTAATGAAATTAGTATAGAATTTTCCGTTACTCTCCTCTTGTAATTTTTTAGCTAATGATTGAACATAAATTTCAGCGATGCGTTTGGAGCAGCCCATAACATTAGTTGGGTTTACTGCTTTATCTGTTGAAATCATAACAAACTTTTCCGCCTTATACTTTACCGATAAGTCAGCCAAAATACGAGTACCTCCTACATTGACTTGAATAGCCTCAGAAACATTATCTTCCATCATAGGAACGTGTTTATAAGCAGCAGCATGAAATATATATTGAGGCTTATAAAGTGCGAATATTTTCTCCATACGTGCAGCGTTAGTTATATCTGCAACAATAGTTTTAGCTTCTACTGAACGCCAATCATCTTCTAACTCAAGACGAACATCATGTAATGGGGTCTCTGCTTGATCGACTAAAATCAAAGGGAAAGGATTAAATCTAACGACCTGTCGCATAATTTCACTACCAATAGATCCGGCAGCACCTGTAATCATAACTCTTTTACCCTCTAATTGATTCGCTATTTTACGAATATCTATCTCAATAGGGTTACGCTGAAGTAAGTCCTCTATTTCTATTTTTTTAATCTCAGTAGTAGCAATTTCTTTACCGTTCCATTCACTCAAAGGAGGTGCAGCAAGTAATTTCATGTTATGATCCAGCAGAACATCAGCCATGTTACTCCTCTTGAAATTATCCATTTTTGCAGGGGAAACAATTAAAGTTTGCACTCTATATTGTTCCATGGTATCAGCTAAATGAGCATCGTTAGCTAAAACAGGTACCCCCATCATAACTTTACCAATAAGCTCATTTTCATCAGCAACAAATCCTCGTACCCTATAATTACTATTCATCTCAACACGAATAGATTTGGCAATATTTATACCAGCTTCCTTAGCCCCATATATAAATACATTAATCCTAGATTTCCCTCCAAAGTAGATTGTATCATAAACTGATTTTACAATAACACGAAAGCTAATCATCATAGCCAGATTAATTACATAAGCAATGAGTAAAACACTCAATGATGGGAAATAAAAATGGAGATTAAAAAAGTCATGCAAACCACTAATAATACCTAATAAACCATACGAGAGGGTTAAAGACACCACAATACGCATAATATCGACAAAAGAAGAAAAACGCAAAACATTAGCATAGGTTCTAAACAACCTAAAGAAAAGAGCATTAGCTAAAATAACGTATAAAGTGGAGATAAAAGGTTGTGGTGAACCAACAAAAACACTCCATGGATCAAAGCGTAAAACATGAGCCAACAAACAAGAAAATATAATTATAACAACGTCAAGCAATAAGATAATCCAAATAGGAAGTACTCTTTTAGACAAATAACGTTCAAAAAACTTATTTAACATTTAATTTGTATTAATGAATTAAGCAACAACAAAGTTAATTGTTTTTAGATCATTCAGCACTTTTTTCTAGATTTTACTTTTAAAATGCACAAATACATAAAGCAAGATTCAAGAAAATGAAAAATAAAACAAAGACAATCATCCTTTCATAAGATTGAGGAATAAATTATTTATCTTTGGAAATGAAAGAATGTAATAGATCTGAAATACTTTATTCTTATATTTTATGAAGTTTATACGCTATATTTTATGCTTACTGCTTTTTTTAAACACACTCACTTCTTCTGCACAAAAAATAGGTTTAGTATTAAGTGGAGGAGGGGCCAAAGGACTTACACACATAGGCGTAATTCGAGCTTTGGAAGAAAATAACATTCCAATTGATTACATAACAGGGACCTCCATGGGAGCCATTGTTGGCTCATTGTATGCTATGGGGTATTCACCAAATGAAATGGAGGAACTTTTAAGATCAAAGGAGTTTCAATATTGGTACACCGGAGAGGTAGAAAAAGAACATTTGTACTATTTTAAGCGTAATGAACCTACTTCTGAGTTTATTAACATCAAATTTTCAACAAGGGATTCTTTAAAATTACGGCCTCAGATACTCCCCAAAAGTATGATTGATCCCATTCAAATGAATTTGGCTTTTATGCAGTTATTCTCTCAAGCAGAAACGGCTTCTAAAAGTGATTTTGATAACCTCTTTGTCCCTTTTCGTTGTATAGCTTCAGATGTATATAATAAAAAACA
>CAZGUI010000127.1:4014-5153 GCA_964528875.1 uncultured Bacteroides sp.
AAACGCTATATAACTGCTGAAAACCTAGCCTTAAGAAGAAAAATATATAAAAGTCATTATCCTGAACTGAAATTCAAAAACATATATATATCAGGAACTACTCAAGAACAAGAAAAATATATAAAGAATGAATTCTACCGTAATTTGGAAGGTAATTATCTGAGTTATGAGGCCATCAAAAAAGTCTATTTTAGACTTTTAGCAGGAAACATCATTTCTGAAATTATTCCTCATGCCAGCTATAATTATGACGATAACACTTATGACTTGTTCTTAGATATTACTTTAGAGGAGGATTTCACTGTACGGTTTGGTGGGTCAATCTCTAGTGCGGTGTCTAATCAAATATACATTGGGGGTACATTTCAAAACCTCAATAATTACGCTAAAGAGTTCTCTTTCGATGGACAACTAGGTAAAGTCTATAATAGTGCCCAATTGGCTGCAAAAATAGACTTACCCACTAAAATACCTACATCATTAAGATTTATTGCTACCTATAATGAATTTGATTATTTTAAAAGAGACAAACTTTTTTCTACGGGAGACATACCTGCTTTTAATAAAAGCAGAGAGATGTTCATAAAACTTAAAGTAGCCCTCCCTTTTATGTCAAATAGAAAAGCTGAGTTTGGACTTGGATTAGGTAAACTTGAAGACCGATATTTCCAATCGCGTATCATTGATTTTGATGAAGATAGATTTGATAAAAGCAACTATTATTTATTTGGGGGAAATATCTCATTCACAGGAAATACATTAACTAACAAACAGTTCCCCATAGATGGTTATAAGGAAGCTTTAATAGCTCAAGTATATACTGGAAGAGAGAAATACAAACCACACAACACAGATAAAGGTGAGAATGTAAAAGAAAACTATTCTTGGATTCAAATTTCGTACAAAAGAGAAAGCTACCACTCAATGAGTAAGAACTTCATTTTGGGTTGGATGGTAGAAGGTTTATATTCATCAAAAAACTTTTCCAATAATTACTCTGCAACAATGATGCAGGCGGGAAGCTTTACTCCCACTCCACACAGTAAAATTTTATATAATGAACATTTCAGAGCCAATCAATTTGTTGCAGCAGGTGTAATACCTATTGTACCTATTAATAAATTGTTTCACTTAAGAAC
>CAZGUI010000128.1:0-5062 GCA_964528875.1 uncultured Bacteroides sp.
CGGATATGTGATTGAAAAAATTCAGCCCATAGATATGTTCCCTCAGACCAGTCACGTTGAGACGGTAGTATTGATGTCAAAGGCGGATAAGTAAGGGTGTAATAAGATAAGTAAATAAGGGCTTTCCGTGGTTTGAGGTCTGGTTCTAAGCCGGAAGGATAATCACGGATTTTTGCTTTGAGGGAAGTTGTCCAAGATTAGAAAATTAGAAAAGTCGTCAGCAAATACCGCTAATGACTGGGTGAGTTGATAAGATAGTTAGCAAAATTATGGTGAGTTGACAAGATGGTTATATACATACAATACTATCAAACGATAGAAAATGATAAAAAACCTATTGGAAAGTGTATCAAACAATGATATTATATATTACGGGGTTTTTCAATTTTATTATCAGATTTTGAGGTGAAAAAAATGATAAATCAGAATGAAAAATGGATAAGTATAGACGAAGCGGCTGATTATTTAGGGGTAAAACCTGGAACAGTGCGTGATTGGATAAGAAAAAGAAAAGGGATTCCTGCACACAAAGTAGGCAAGCAGTGGAAATTTAAGTGTACTGAACTAGATGCCTGGATTAAGAGTGGAAAGAGTGCAATTGAGTAGAAAAAATAATTTAGTGTAGGAAGGAAATGTGCTATGACAGAAGTCAAATTATATAATCAAGATTGTATTGTAGCGATGAAAGAAATTGGGGGATCTTCAGTAGATTTAATAGTAACCGATCCACCGTATAATCTTGGTAATTTTATGAAGAATAGAGATACTAATTTACAAAAAATGAGAGATAATTTTTTTGGATCCGCGGGTTGGGATGATATGGAGTTTGAAGAGTGGGAGGAAGCGATGAATGACTTCTTTAAGGAGTCTGCCAGAGTATTGAAAAAAGGGGGGTCAGTGATTGTTTTCATGGCTATTATAAAAGTGGAAACCATTATTCGACTTGCAGAAAAACACGGATTTTATTATAAAACAACGGGAATATGGCATAAAACGAATCCTATGCCAAGGAATATGAATTTACACTTCGTAAACTCGACAGAAGCATGGCTTTATTTTACATACAAAACTAGAACTGGAGTTTTTAATAATGATGGAGCAATGTTTCATGATTTCGTGGAAACCTCTGTTACTGCAAATGGAGAACGTAGATATGGAAAACATCCAACACAAAAACCAGAAAGTCTAATGCAACATTTTATTGATTTGCTATCAAATCCTCATGACTGGGTCTTAGATCCATTCATGGGAAGTGGAACAACAGGTGTTGCAGCCAAACGTTTAGAAAGAAATTTCATTGGTGTAGAATTGGATGAGAATTACTTCAAAATGGCTAGCCAAAGAATACAGGAGGCAAAATAAATGAAACCTAAGGTAATTGATTTATTTGCTGGTGTAGGCGGGCTATCCCTCGGTTTTGAAAAACAAGGATTTGAAGTTGTTCTTGCTAATGAATATGATCAATCCATTGCAGAATCATATAGAGAAAACCATAAACAGACAAAAATGATCTGTGAAGATATTACGTCGATTGATTTGCCAGAGGTATTTGGTGATTTTTATGGAAATATAGATGTAATTATTGGGGGTCCACCCTGTCAAGGATTTTCGCAAAAGGGGCAAAGAAAAACTATACATGATGAGAGAAACTTTCTTTTTAAATATTATGTAAAGGTTGTAGAACTTGTAAAGCCTAAATACTTTGTTATGGAGAATGTCCCTAATATCTTGACAGCGGAAAAGGGATTTTTCAAGAATGAAATTATGGAGTTGTTTCATTCAATTGGTTACTCATTGAAAGCAGGGATATTGAATGCGTCCGATTACGGTGTACCACAAAATCGAAGAAGAGCGGTATTCATAGGAAAGCTTAATGGCGATGCACCTGACTTACCTGAACCACAAAGCGAGATTGTGACGGTGTGGGATGCTATCAGTGATTTAGCATTTTTAGAGTCTGGTGAAGGAGAAGACGAGCAAGAATATGCAAAGCCACCGCAAAGTACTTATCAGCAGATGCTTCGTAAAAATTCCGAAGTACTATACAATCACGTTGTAACTAAACATTCTCCACTGTCACTAGAAAGATTGGCACTTATACCGCCAAATTCAGGAAAAGAAGTTCTCCCAAAGGAGCACCTAACGAAGTCAATATATAGCGGTACATGGACTAGAATGCGTAAAGATGAAGTTTCTGTAACAATAACTACTCGATTTGATACGCCCTCTTCTGGAAAATTCACTCACCCATACTTAAACAGAGCGATTACAGTTAGAGAAGCAGCGAGAATACAATCATTCCCAGATGATTTTCGCTTTGTTGGGAACAAAGGCTCTCAAATGAAGCAAGTAGGAAATGCCGTCCCACCGATTTTGGCAGGTGCAATCGCACAAGTAATCATGAACGATATTAAGGAGGAAACGAATTATGATTAGACCGGATAATATTTCTATCTATGATGAAATGGACTTGAAACTAGGTATCAAGTCCTCACTTCCTAATGTAAAGAGTACAATAGCACTAGCAATACTCATGTGGGAATGTGCTGACCACCCTTCAGAACTGGTTTATTCTGAACAGAATAACGATGAAATTGTTTTAACTGAAGAAGTAGGGCAATGGATTACTGATTATTTGGCAGGAATCTGTGAAGAAGAACAAATTGATAATGAAGCTTTGATTGATAGATTAAACCAAAACCAATTGTTAAAATCTCAGATGGAAGCATTGATGGTAGCTTTTGAGCTAATCTGGAAATTAGCGAAAGTCAGTTTTGTTGAAACAGACAAAGCAGCTAGCGCGGAAAGAACTGGTAGAATTCGTTACCCAAAAAAACTGATCTATACCTTGAATGTAGACATAATACATAGTTTGATTGCAAGTAATGAGAGTGCATATATTCGAGTACTTATGTCCTGGGTTGGTTTTCAAGTGGAAGTTGATCCTGAGAGTGAGATGATACTAACTTACCTTATATCATCACTTTCAGAAGGTGCTATATTTAAAATGACGGATGGAAATCGAGATGTGATATTCAACCAGAATAGTGTATATAGAAAATTACTTGAAGGCAATGAACTAGTAGACATCAATGGAGACAAAGAAGCAAAAGGATCACTTCGGATATTTAAATCGCTATTATCAGAGGGAATGAATCCCTATTTAAAGTATTCATCCGGTTCTGTAGAAATCTCATCACCTAATATAGAAAGATTAGAGGATTACCAAAAACGAGTTGACACAATGCTTCGCCTTTCGTCAACAAAAGTTATTGGACTTGAAGATTTCGATGCTGAACATGAAGGTACTTCATTAGAAGACTTGGAAGATATGCGTGTTACAGGTGGAGCTAACGTTCTATTATATGGAGTTCCTGGTTCAGGAAAAAGTTGGACAATTGAACAAGACTATTGTAGCGATGAAAGTAGAATGGAACGACTTGTATTTCATCCGGACTACACTTATTCCGATTTTATTGGTCAAATTCTTCCTAATGTGTCTGATGGTATTGTAAGTTATAAGTTTACGGAAGGACCATTTACAAGTTTAGTAAAAAAAGCTTATACAAATCCTGAGAAGATGTTCTACCTTATAATTGAAGAAATTAATCGTGGAAACGCACCAGCTATATTTGGTGAGGTTTTTCAGTTGCTAGATCGGGATGATGATGGAACTAGTGAGTATGGAATTACAAATGTAGATATCTCGAATATTGTGTACGGCAATCCAAATAAAAAAGTTCGTATTCCTTCTAATATGTCTATCATTGGCACAATGAATACATCTGACCAGAACGTGTTCACTCTTGACACTGCATTTCAGCGTCGCTGGAATATGCGTATGATAGAAAATTCATTTGAAAGACATGACTATGCAACAACAAAAATCTTGGATACAGATGTAACTTGGCAAAGATTTTGCGAAGTCATCAACAATGAAATTGTTACAAAAAATATTCAAATGACTTCATCAGAGGATAAGAGATTAGGGGCATATTTTGTTCGAGCTGTTGACTTAGAGTATCATCAAGAAGCAGATGATAATAATCTCCCTGAAAAAGATCGAGTTCAAGCACGATTACTTAATTATAGATTTGCTGAAAAAGTTCTCAAATATTTATGGGATGATGCTTTTAAATTTTCGCGTGAAGATATTTTCAAAAATACAAATTATAAGAGTCTAGAAGAAGTAGTTAATCATTTCAATTCTAGGAGTTCTGCAAAAGCAACAGGTAATGCTCGTCTCGATGTATTCAAAGAAGAGATTAAAGATGCTTTTCTTGCTGAGGACTTAAGTACTACTAACGGATAAGGTGGTGATAATCTATGGAAATAAATTCTGGGTTGCTGAGCAGATGTCACGTTAATACGAATGAAGAAGGAGATCGTTTTGTTGGTGTTAAGGCTGATTCAGGAAATGCAATGGTCTATTTTCCTATGGGTTATCAATTGCCAGATACAGAAAATGAACGAAGAAGAGATATTTTACATCTAATATCTGTACTTTCAGAATTCACAACTAGAAGTGATAGGGTTTTGCACATGAAAAAGTTTGAAGCCCCTCAATCCGTTGATTTTCCTGTTAATGCATATATGGAAGTAATAAATTACTATTTGGAGCAACGCTCTTATTATACGGAAAAAGAACCTATCTATAAAACTAGTGATCGAGGGAATACTGACTGGGCAAAAACTATTCGTCAACAAAAACCTTTGCTACAATCAAATAATTCACCAATTTATTTGAAGCAAACAGTAAGGGATTCAACACCTAATGATCGTAATCTGATTACACAGATACATAAATACTGTGTTTATGAGAGTTTTCATAAATTAGGCTGGCTGTTCACGCCTAAACTTCCGCAGAAACCAGATTTTCCAGTTAATATAAAGCGTTTTCTTGTTGAACTAAATGATAAATTGGGCAGAACGAATAATGATAAAGATAAACGTCTTTTTTCATCCATGATTGCAATGCTTAAGTATATAGATGAAGAGACAAACAATCGTCAATTCTATTTTGGGACAGATAGTTTCGAGTATGTATGGGAAAAACTTATTG
>CAZGUI010000129.1:0-4983 GCA_964528875.1 uncultured Bacteroides sp.
GCTTCTTTTATACGTTGTTCAATTCGGTTTACCGGACGAATCTCACCCGATAAGCCAACTTCTCCTGCCATACACAAAGAAGATTCAATGGGCACATCCATGTTAGATGATAAGATGGCACTGATAACCGAAAGGTCTGTAGCCGGGTCATCAATCTTTAATCCTCCTGCAATATTTAAGAATACATCTTTTTGTGCTAATTTGAATCCCACCCTTTTTTCCAGTACAGCTAATAACATATTCATTCTTTTAATATTGAACCCTGTAGCCGATCGTTGAGGTGTGCCGTAAACAGCTGAACTGACAAGTGCTTGTGTTTCAATTAAAAAGGGTCTGCCTCCCTCTACGGCTGAAGCAACAGCTGTTCCACTCATGTTTTCACTACTATTGGACAGTAATACTCCTGAAGGATTAAGCACTTCGTGAAGTCCATCTTGCCTCATTTCGTAAATGCCCATTTCGGAGGTGCTTCCAAATCTATTTTTAATACTTCGTAAGATGCGATACATATAATGTTGGTCTCCCTCAAACTGAAGCACTGTATCTACAATGTGCTCCAAACTCTTAGGTCCGGCTATGTTTCCTTCTTTTGTGATGTGTCCAATAAGTATAATAGGTATATGTGATTGTTTAGCTAGCTGTAGAAAAGCGGTTGTGCATTCTCTGATTTGAGTAATGCTACCCGGAGAGGATTCAATTTGTGGGTTTGATACCGTTTGGATAGAGTCTATAACGACTAAATTAGGTACCTCTTGTTTTATATGAGAGAAAATCGTGTCAATTGTCGTTTCACAAACAATATATAAATTCTCCGATTGTTGTTCCAGTCGGCTGGCTCTTAGTTTTATTTGTCGTGCACTTTCTTCTCCTGAAATATATAATACCTTTAAATCGTTTAGCTTTAGTGCGGTTTGTAATGCTAATGTTGACTTTCCAATTCCTGGATCACCACCAATAAGAGTTAATGAGCCGGGAACCAGCCCCCCACCTAATACACGGTTGAGTTCTTTGTCTTTCATATCAATGCGTAAGTCTTTCTCTGTAGAAATGTCATTGAGCTTAATGGGAGCACTCTTTGTTGAGAATGAAGAATCTGTGTAATGCGATTGAGAAGAACTTTTAGCTATAATATGTTCTTTGAATGTATTCCATTTATTGCAACTAGGACATTTTCCTATCCATTTTATAGACTCTTGTCCACAATAGCTACAAACATAAACTTGCTTTATCTTCGCCATTTACTTCTCCTTTACCTCTTTCGTTATTATGTACAAAAGTAACCAAAATCCGTAAATACTTTCATGTTTTTGACATAGATTTTAGTCTTTTGAAGTAATATGTTCTCTGTTTTTAGTCTTTTGTATACTCTTTTCTATCCCTTTGTTTTATTCGGTTCCTTATGTGTATTTTATTGATTTATTGTGTCTTATCTGACTTTTCGATTTCCGGTATATGTTTATATTGATATTTTTTTTACAAAAAATGATTGTGTATGTTAACAATACCTATATCTTTGTACACAAATTAAATCTCATCAAGGTGGTTTTATCTATCAAGGTTGCCCCCTAAGAGAAGCTCAAAGAGTAATAAAACATTGAGGGAATAAAAACAATTTGGTGAGAGTCTTGTTATATATTTTATAAACTGATTTTGTGACTAAGACAGAGCTAAGTAAATATAAAATCAAAAAAAACTTAATTAAAAATTGAACTTAATAATGACAAACATGAAAAAGATTTTGCTTACAACTGTATTGGTATTAGCTTCCATAGGTGGAGCTTATGCTCAAGAGTTTTCTGAGAACACTGACAAATACAAAGTTGAAACTAATCGTTTCTGGAACAACTGGTTTATCAGTGCTGGAGGTGGTGTTCAAATGTATTTCGGAGATGCTGATGCAAAGGCTAGTTTCGGTGATAGAGTAGCTCCTGCTGTAGATATTTCTTTAGGAAAATGGTTTACTCCAGGTTTAGGACTACGTTTATCGTACAATGGTCTTCAAGCTAAAGGTGCAAGTATGAGTGATGTGAACTACTCAACTGGTGAATCTTTCCAAAAAGACGGAGGTAAATACTATAATACAAAATGGAACATGATGAATTTACATTCAGATGTATTATTCGATTTGACTAACATGTTCGGTGGATATAAACCAAATAGAGTATATTCATTCATTCCATACGTTGGTTTTGGTTGGGCTCATAGCTATGACTTACCACGTACTGATGAACTTACTTTTAACGCTGGTCTTATCAACAGATTCCGTTTATCTCCAGCTTTAGATCTTAACCTAGAAATCCGTGGATTATTAGTGAAAGATGGTTTTGATGGAGAAAAAGGCGGTAGAAGCTACGAAGGTATGGCTGGAGTTACTTTAGGTTTGACTTACAAATTTAAACAACGTGATTTCAAACGTGGAACCATTATTTCAACTGGTATCAGCGAAGATGAAATGCGTCGTATTCAAAACCAATTACGTGAATCTCAAGCTTACAACGACCAACTTAAAGCTGAATTAGAGGCAGCTCGTAAAAATAAACAAGTTGTTGTTGAAAAAGAAATCGTTGATGCAGCTCCTAGAGTTATCTTCTTCCAAATTGGAAGCAGCAAAGTATCTAAACAAGATAAAGTTCACTTACAGTATATGGCTGATGCTATTAAAGCTGGTGATTCTAACAAAGTTTATACTGTTCGCGGTTATGCTGACAAACAAACTGGAAGTAGCTCATGGAATGAGAAGTTAAGTAAAATGCGTGCTGAAGCAGTTCGTGACGTGTTAGTTGACGAATTTGGTGTAAGCGCTTCTCAAGTTCAAGTTGATGCTAAGGGTGGTGTAGATACTATGTTCTTCGATACTCCTTACTTGAGCCGTGTAGTTATTATGGAATAATACAACCATAAGTATATTATTAAAAAGAGATGCTTTATAGCATCTCTTTTTTTTTGATTTATATTGTATTATTCTGAAATAATTAATCCTTTTACTTCTATATTTCAACTATATGTTTGTTTTAGCAAATAAGGGTTTTAGTGTTTCTTTTACTTCTTGATTATTGAGTTATAGGTTAATACTAGAAGTATTCCAATAAAAGCATCTTTGATTATAAGAATAAGTTGATGAGCTTCATAACCCCATACGCATTGAAAAAAATAAAATTAAGAACAATAGGATTAATTTAATAGTCTGGTTTAGTGATGTCTTTAAAAGGGTAGTAGGTAATTCGGTTTTAACTCTATAGAGTAATATCTATGGTGTTTTATTTTAAGAAACCTCTAGTGCCTAAGCTCGGATAAATAATAATTCAATAAAGTATTCTTTTGAAAAGAACTTGAGGTGCCCTCTAATATAGATACGTAAATCCTTTACTTTAATATAAGATTGTGTTTTTATTAAAGTTTGACTGAGTGTGTATTAAATGAATGAAAGAGTTTGCGCTAATTTTGAGTGCCCACCATCTATAATCATACTGGTTGGCTGGAATCTTGATTTACTAGCCTGTAAATCTCGTTAAACTATTTGTTTTTGTTTTTAGTTGTTGATTCCAATGAGTGAGAGTCAGGTTCTTATATGTAAATATTAGATAGTAGGGAATTTTACGATACAAAAAAGGGCGTCTTTAAATAAGACACCCTCAGTATTTCTTTCACAAATAGATTAGTCTGCAATTCGTTTGTTTAGTATTATATATATAAGCAAACCAAGTACAATAATTCCTGCCGAACCAAATAGAATTGAGTTATTATTAACATTACCTGTAAAAGCACAAGCAATAAGGATAATCACTCCTAGGAAAATTAATAATAGACCTAAATTTTTTAATAAGCTTTTCATGTGTATTGTAGTTTTATTGAATTTATTCCCAAAAATCTTACTTAGACAAATTAACACATAAATTTTCAACAAGTAAAATAATTAAGACATAAAAAGTAAAGATATTAACTATAAATAATACTTCTTTGCTGTTGGTTATTAATCTTTTATGTTTTTGAAGATTTTTCGCAATACGTCTTGAATTATTTGAAGTTCGTCAAGATTTACATCGACTAGTGCTTCCTGTAATGTTTGATTAGAAATAGCACGTGCTTTTTGCTCAAGTTCTCTTCCTGTTTTGGTTAAGTGGATGAGATTAATTCGTCGGTCACTTTCCTGAGATATTCTGACTACTAAATGGAGTTTTTCCATATTATCCAGTAAACGTGTCATGCTAGGCTTGTCTCTGAAAGTTGCATTGCAAAGCTCTTGTTGGGTAACTCCATCTTTTTCCCACAAATAAATAAGAACAGTCCATTGCTCTGGAGTGATATCTAAACCGTTTTTCCGAAAGTTTCTGTGCAATTTCCTGTTGATAGCAGAAGAAACTCGCCCATTGAGAATGGCGAAAATTAAATTAATATCCAGGTTAAATTGTTCGATCATAAATTATTGTTTATACAACTAATACTTTGTACAAATATAATAGATATATAATAAAAATAACAGAAAATCAAAGTAATTATTTGGCTATAAAGATTTAATATGTAACTTTGCACTCGCATAATATAATAATAAATTATTTTAATAATTGTAGTATGAACCAATACGAAACCGTTTTCATTTTAACTCCCGTTTTGTCTGATAGTCAGATGAAGGAAACGGTAGACAAGTTCAAAGATCTTCTCACTGCTGCTGGTGCTGAGATTATCAATGAAGAGAATTGGGGTCTAAAGAAATTAGCTTACCCTATTCAAAAAAAGTCTACTGGCTTTTATAATCTATTAGAATTTAAAGCAGATCCTTCTATTATCGAGGCATTGGAAGTTCAGTTCCGTCGTGATGAGAGAGTAATTCGCTTCTTGACTGTTAAGTTAGAAAAATTTGCAGCTGCTTATGCAGAAAAAAGAAGAAGTAAAAAATTAAGTAAAAAGGAGGATAAATAATTATGGCAAACCAACAATCAGAAATTAGATATTTAACTCCACCTTCTTTAGATGTAAAAAAGAAGA
>CAZGUI010000130.1:0-4959 GCA_964528875.1 uncultured Bacteroides sp.
AAGATACGATGTGCTAGATAAAAGAATCAATGCAAACTAAGTGACGAATTACATAGTTGTGAGTTGTGGTATCATCAACTCCTATCCAACCAAGATTAAATGAAGGAATAAACAATAGTCTGAATTTATTTTTCTACTTTTGTATACGAGATACAAAACACACAATAAATGAATTACATTCAAACGGAGATTGAGGGAGTTTGGTTGATTGAACCTAAAGTATATAAAGATAGCCGTGGTTATTTTTTTGAATCTTTCCGACAAGATGAGTTTAATGAAAAAGTAGGGGTAATTGATTTTATTCAAGAGAATGAATCTAAATCCACTTATGGTGTTTTGCGAGGATTACATTATCAAAAAGGGGAATTCAGTCAAGCTAAATTAGTCCGTGTAATAACAGGTAGAGTGTTGGATGTAGCTGTGGATTTACGTCAGAGTTCACCTACTTTTGGCCAGCATGTCAGTATTGAATTAAGCGAGGAAAATAAACGACAGTTATTTGTTCCCAGAGGGTTTGCTCACGGATTTTTGGTGTTGAGCGATGAGGCTGTTTTTTCCTATAAGGTAGATAATTACTACGCATCTCAGGCGGAAGAAACCATTTTGTTTTCCGACACAGACTTGAATATACATTGGCCTATGGCTGATTTTGATTTAATTTTATCAGAAAAAGATCAGGCAGCTCCTTTATTCAAAGAAGTTGAACTGTTTGCATAAGAAAGGATTGAAAGAATGAAGATAGCTATTGTAGGAACAGGATACGTGGGATTGGTTACCGGTACTTGTTTTGCTGAGTTAGGTTTGGATGTTACTTGTATTGATATTAACAAAGAACGAATAGCACAGTTAAAACAAGGTGTTATTCCTATTTATGAAAAAGGCCTGGAGAATTTAGTCAAAAGAAACACAGAAGCGGGACGCTTGCATTTTTCATCTTCTTTGCCCGATAGCTTAAATGAGGTTACTGTTGTTTTTATTGCAGTAGGTACTCCCCCTGGTGCAGATGGTAGTGCCGATTTGAGTAGTGTACTTCAGGTGGCTCAAACCATTGGGCAGCATATAACCAAATACCACTTAGTGGTAACCAAAAGTACGGTTCCTGTAGGAACTGCAACTAAAGTACGTCACATCATAGAGTCAGAGTTGAGTGAACGAGGTTTGACTGTTGAGTTTGATGTGGCTTCCAATCCGGAGTTTTTGAAAGAAGGAAATGCCATTCCTGATTTTATGAGCCCTGACCGGGTAGTTGTAGGAGTAGATTCAGAACGTGCCAAAGAGATTATGACCCGTCTATATAAACCCATCTTGCTGAACAAGTTCCGGGTTATTTTTATGGATATACCCTCTGCTGAGATGACCAAGTATGCCGCTAACTCCATGTTGGCTACACGTATTAGTTTTATCAATGACATAGCTAATCTGTGTGAGTTAGTAGGGGCCAATGTGAATATGGTAAGAGAGGGGATAGGATCTGATACCCGTATAGGTCGTAAATTCTTATACCCTGGTATTGGTTATGGTGGTTCGTGTTTTCCCAAAGATATTAAGGCTTTGATTCATACTGCTGAAGAAAATGGTTATGAAATGCGTATATTGAAAGCAGTGGAAGAGGTAAATGAGAAGCAGAAAGGTGTTCTTTTTGATAAATTCAATAAATATTTTCAAGGAGATATTAAAGGTAAAACAGTGGCTCTTTGGGGGCTGTCTTTCAAACCTGAAACAGATGATATGCGTGAAGCACCTTCTTTGACTTTAATTGATTTGCTTTTAGCAATGAATTGTAAGTTGCGTGTTTTTGATCCTGCTTCACTGTCAGAAGCAAAAAAAAGATTGGGGAATAAAGTGCATTATGCTGAGAACCCTTACGATGCTGCTTTAGGTGCAGATGCACTTTTCCTGTTAACCGAATGGAAAGAGTTCCGGTTACCCTCTTGGGAAACCTTGAAAAAGACAATGAACCATCCGGTAGTTTTTGATGGGAGGAATATTTACGATCAAAAAGAGTTGACAGATTTAGGTTTTGATTATTTTTGTATAGGTAGGTAGTTAGTTCTATTATTACTGATTTGGAATTAACTATAGTTGCTTAAAGTCACATTATGAGAGAGTCGCTGATTATAATTTTTATATTGTTTCTATGCTTTAGTTGTGGGGAACGACACAAGAGTAAACAAGGAGGAGAGTTAGAGGGTTCTGTCTCAGAAGACCTGAAAGCCAAAGAGTTGCTTCAAGGTATTTGGGTGGACGATGAAACAGATATTCCTCTGTTTAAAATTGCAGGAGATTCTCTTTATTTCTCAGATTCTCAAAGTCTCCCTTTAAACTTCAAGGTTGTAAAAGACAGCTTATATATGTATGGCTATGAAACATTGTCGTATGCCATTGATCATCTAACGGAATTTCGTTTCTGGTTTCATTCCTTATCCGACGATTTAGTTAAGTTATATCGTTCTGAAAACGATTTGGATAGCGTGTTTTTTACCACTAAAGTAATTGAACCCATTCCATCTTATACTTCTGTAGTTCAGAAAGATAGTGTGGTGTTTTATAAAGAGAAACGTTATCGGGGCTATGCTTATATTAATCCCTCTAAAATGAAAGTAAGCAAGGTATCTTATACAGAGGAAGGATTAAGTAAAGAGTTAGTTTATTATGATAATGTGATTCATATTTGTGTTTATGATGGCAAGACAGAATTGTATGCTAAAGATATAACCAAGGAGCTATTTAGGGATATGATGGATGCAGAGTTCTATGAGCAATCCATTTTATCGGACATGGACTTTCTTGGGGTAGATGGAAAAGGGTATCACTACCTGGCTTCTATTTGTATTCCGGAAAGTGTGATTTGTAACGTCATAAAGATTACAGTTAGCTTTGATAACGAAATGACGTTACAGATGGTAAATTAAGTTAGCCTTTTTGATTGGATTGATCAGATCTTTTTCGTCTGTTTGAGTGATTCTTCTTTTTATAATTTCTTTTCTTATTCTGTTTTAGCTGAGGCTCGTATGCAGGACCTTCTCCAATAGTATCAGGTAGAGGTATTTTATAAATATCTTCTTCCAGAAACTCTTCAATTTGGTGAAAAGCCGTTTGCTCTTCTTGCCCAACAAATGTCAGTGCAACTCCATCATTGTTAGCTCGTGCAGTTCGTCCAATTCGGTGTACATAATCTTCAGTATCATTCGGTACATCGTAATTTATAACTAAACGGATGTCATCAATATCAATGCCTCGAGATACAATGTCTGTTGCTACTAACAGTTGAATAGCGCCCGACTTGAAATCTCTTATGTTTCGCTCTCGTTGATTTTGATCTAAATCAGAATGCATCTCTTTGGCCTCTAGTTTTAGCTGAATCAATGCTTGGGTAATTTCTTTTACCTTGATTTTGGTAGAGGCGAAGATAAGTGTACGCTTAGGTAAATCATTCTTAAATAAGTCTTTGATAATTTCAATTTTCTGATTGTCGTAACAAATATATGCCGCTTGAATGATTTTCTCTGCCGGTTTAGATACTGCTAATTTAATTTCTACCGGCTGGTGTAAAATGGCATTACTTAATGTTTGTATCTTAGTGGGCATAGTGGCTGAAAAAAGTAAATTTTGTCTTTTCTTTGGTAAGAGCCTTTCTATAGCCATTATATCTTCGTGAAATCCCATATCTAACATACGGTCGGCTTCATCTAATACAAAAATAGAGAGCTCAGATAAATCCACATACCCTAGATTAATATGCGAAAGCAAACGTCCGGGCGTGGCTATAATAATATCAGCACCTCGTGTTAACCCTTTCTTTTGTTGTTCAAAAGCAATTCCGTCGTTTCCACCATATATAGCAATGCTAGAGATAGATAAGAAATAGGAAAAACCTTGGATTTCTTGATCGATTTGTTGAGCCAGCTCCCGAGTAGGAGTCATAATGATGCATTGAGGACCTTTTGAGTTATTCCTCTCACTCAGTAGGTGTAATATAGGAAGAACAAAAGCAGCTGTTTTTCCTGTTCCCGTTTGTGCTATGGCAATGATGTCGCTACCTTTTAATATCTCAGGGATTGCTTTTTCTTGAACTTGTGTGCATTGTTTGAAGTTCATTACATCCAATCCTTCTAAAATGCTTGAGTGAAGGTTTAATTCTGAAAATTCCATCTGTTTATAGTCTTTTGTTATAAAATAACTGGGTTGCTTAAAATCTGCCTTTATCATCTAGGTAGGAGTCTTTGAAACCTAGAAAATAAAGCACACCATCTAAGCCTATGGTGTTTATGGATTGTTCGGCATTGGCAACCACTTTGGGTTTAGCGTGGAAAGCAATTCCTAATCCTGCTTTTCCCAACATGGGCAAATCATTGGCTCCATCGCCAACTGCTATGGTTTGTGCGATATCTACTTTTTCAACCTGAGCTATTAACTCTAATAATTCAGCTTTACGTTTACCATCAACAATACTACCGATGTGTTTACCGGTTAACTTGCCATCTACAATTTCAAGCTCATTAGCATATACATAGTCAATGTCGTATTTGCTTTGTAGATACTCGCCAAAGTAGGTAAATCCTCCCGAAAGAATAGCAATTTTATATCCATATTTCTTAAGAACATACATCAAGCGATCTACCCCTTCAGTGATAGGCAAATTTTCGGCTACCTCTTTTAATATTGATTCATCTAATCCTTTTAAGAGTGCTACTCGTTGAATAAAACTTTCATTGAAATCAATCTCACCTCGCATCGCTTGTTCTGTTATTGCTTTTACTTCATCACCAACACCTGCTTTAATAGCTAGCTCGTCAATGACTTCTGTTTTTATAAGGGTTGAATCCATATCAAAACAGATTAGTCGTCGCATACGTCTGTACATATTGTCTTGCTGAAAGGAGAAATCTATTTCCAGGTCGCGTGACAATTGCATTAACTTTTTCTGCATCTCAATACGGTCTTTAGGATTACCCCTTA
>CAZGUI010000131.1:0-4927 GCA_964528875.1 uncultured Bacteroides sp.
GTTGTCCAGGATCTGCCCAGGAGTCGCTATAATGAAAATCTATCATAACACGCATTCCAAGCTGCTTTGCACGCCAAGCCTTAATCAGTACATCATCAGCATTGTTCCATCCATCTACCGGGTTTACCCATACTCGCAAACGTATAGAGTTCATTCCTAAGCTGCGCAGAAGTTCTATCCCTTCTTTTTCTACACCAGCATTGTTGTAAAACTTCACTTCAGATTTTTCCATTTCTGTCAGCCAACCTACGTCTGCTCCCTTAGCAAAGCCCGACATATCGGGCTTTGCAGGTTCAATAAAAGTTGGTTTGTCATCACTGCTGCAGGCAATAAAGAATAATGAAAATATTGCCAAAACTATATTTTTAAATTTTACATTCATCATTTTGCTATGCTATATGTTTTGTTTATTACGTCGACAGTCATAGTATATACACCCAAATCTAAAGATTGATCGTCTTTAATATTACTATTCTTTTGTTTGTATGTCAATTTTCCTTCACCGCCTCCAAAGACCTTCTCCCAATCTCCATTTTTGAGATAAATGAGGAACCCATCAGTAGATTTTTTCTTGATTTCTATTGGTCCCGAATATACTCCTTTTACATTTGTTTGAGGCAATGAAACATCAAAAGTCCACTCATTATTTAGTCCAGAAATGTATATTTCGGAACCGACAGTAGTCAACTCGTAGGTTAAACTTTTTAGAGATACATCAATCAGATATACACCTGCAGATGGTGATGGTAGATTAACCTCTTTAATATCTGGTGATAAAAGTGCAATTGTGCCTGCATAAGCATCACCACTTACAAAAGTATATTTATCAGCCCAATTGTCTTTTTCGAGATTGATAGAATATCCCCAAGGCGCATTGGCTTCAATAACATTGGCATAGCCAAGGCTTTCTTCGTCATAGAGTTTTATCACCTGATCGAAAGTCCAACTTCCTTCACCATCACTTATCCCTGGAAGGAATAACATTTCTCTAACCTCCTCTGGCTCTAATGAGCCGCTGGTGGCTTTACAAGTCCAAGCTTTAGGATTACTAAGGTCTACTATCAAAGTGTATTCTCCAGCAGGTACATCAATTGTTATATCTTGTGCTTCTTCTGCAAGACTGAGATTTTCGCCCTCTTGCACAAAAGCAACTGGGGTTGTTATTGCTTTATTAATGTCATCAGTGCCTGTGGAGTAGTTGTATTGGCGACCAGTAGTACTCAATTTTATTTTTTTAGTTGCAGCTATTCCATTATTCCCTATCGCAATCCAACGATTATTTGATCTATCGTAAGTCATTTCTGCTTCTATATCTCCACTGATAGTCAATGTAGGTAGTAGCAATGCTGACCATTGCTCCGCCTTAGTATCTACAATCGTGTAATAACATCCTGATTCACTTGGGAACCAAAAATTCCAGCTGCTAGCTTCAGAAGATAATAAAAATGCGTTACCATCTATAGGTAGATTACCCCATGTCTTGCCATCACCCTCCTGTAAGAAGAAATTATGATATCCACCAACACCCATGAACCCAGTATATTTTCCATCCGAAAGAGGAGCGTACAGACTTAGTGCTGTCTCCTGCTTATCTTTGTCGAGAACTTTGCCTAGCGTCATGTCTATTTCATAAGCCGTCACATTCACTTCTACTACATTACTATAAACAGAGGCAATATTTTTGCCAGTTGTGGAGCTTAACCTAAAGAAAATAGGAGTAGCTTGATCAGGACTTAATCCAAGATTTTTTGCCAATGCATTCAGTTCCGAACCTGTATAGGCTACTGATAGTTCATTTTTTTCCGTTTCTACTACGTTTTCGCTAAAATCCTGTTTGGTAGATGCTTGTACAAATGTAGAAAGCACATCAGGGGCTGACATATTGGGGTCGCTAATACTCAGTGTAGCCTTTGTCCATGCCAAAGAGAGTACCACTTGTTTACTGTTTTCTTGTGACAATATCACATCGCTAGTTGTGGCAACCAAATCGCTACCATCTATGCTAGACATATATATAGTATCTCCGCTATCGTTACACGATCCTAATAGAAATAGGGAAAAGAAAAAAGCGAAGAAACAGCTTGTTTTTTTCATAACAGTCATAACTATTAATTTGTTAATAATTTTCATTGTACAGGTTTGGATTAGCAGTTAAATCAGTTTGTGGTATAGGATAGATATTGTATTTAGAATTAACGGATCTACCTTCCTTCACACCACCTTTCCACTGCCATGTGTAAGATGCTGATGTAAATTTACCATAGCGAATAAGGTCGGTACGGCGTAC
Source organism: uncultured Bacteroides sp. (assembly GCA_964528875.1). Lineage (GTDB taxonomy): Bacteria > Bacteroidota > Bacteroidia > Bacteroidales > Bacteroidaceae > Bacteroides_E. The sequence continues at coordinate 2,288 of CAZGUI010000131.1, forward strand.
ACACTCCCAATATAATTCGCGAGCACGTTCGTCTAGAAAAAAATCTACAGTCATATCTGCTGCTACAAGTTTTCCTTTTGTATTGTAATTGCTTGCAAAAGCTCTCTCTCGCAATAAGTTTACATAACCCAATGCCTCATCTACACTAGCTCCTGTTCCACCTCTGGTCACAGATTCGGCAAGCATCAAATACACATCAGCCAAACGAAATAAAGGGAAATCTGTATTGACTCCACCATCTGCTGTGTTGGATGCAACTATGCCAGCATCTGTTATATTAGTCCATTTTTCGACAAAGTATCCATTAGACTGACTATCAATCTTGTCTAGATATTGTGTTTGCCCTTCGGTAAAAAACATTCCTCTCCCGTCTTCTTCCTTGAAGAGAGATGATACTTCGCCACGTACACGAAACATTCCCCAACCACTTGTCACACCATAATCCGAGGCTTTTTGATACTCAGAAGTATTGCTTACTGCGCCACAAATGATGTAAGTAGTACTTCCCCACGATATGGTGTGAGTAGCATCAACAGGTAGTGCAAAGATTATTTCATTGGTTCGTTTATGATTGTCGGCATTAAAAAGTTTTGAATACGCTGGCTCTAATGTATAACCTTCGGCTATTATCTTTTTACAATATTCTATACAGTCTGTATATCGTTGTGCTTTTGTATATACTTCGGCATTCAGATATAATTTTGCCAACAATGCATAAGCAGCTCCTTTAGGTGCACGACCATATTCGCATTCCGTTCTGCTCAATAATTCGCTATCTATGTCTTTTAGTTCTGTTTCTATAAACTCGAATACTTTTTTAGCTTCATAACGTGGTGGTATGTATATACCTACCGGGTCTGCCTCGGTAACAAAAGGGATGTCATGAAACAAATCTAATGCATGATAATATGCCAATGCTCGGATAAAACGAGCTTCTGCTCTATAGTGGCGAATCTGAGTTTGATCTGCTTCGCTAAAAGCTGCGATTTTGTCATCGGTTGCATTTCGTAAGAACTCGTTGCATAGTGCAATATTATAAAATATTCTATAATACATATCCGACACCCAAGGGTCGTTGGCGTCCCATGACATGAAAGTCAAGTCTTTTACATTGTCTCCTTCGAGCCAAGTAGAAGCAACTTCATCGGTTGCTGATTGCTGCAAATTGAAGTAACAACGCATATAATCCTCACCGCTGTTGCTACTAAGATCGCCGTTTCCTCCTCCTTTTTCTTGTCCAGTAGTAACAAAGGCAACATATAGTTTGCCCAAGACAGCCTTATAGTTCTCGACAGAGGTGTACACATCCTTTGAGGTAGTCTCGGTGTGTGGATACTGATCTAGGTCATCGAGACAAGAGCTCATCCCTAGTATCGCAATTGTGACAATTGTATATAATATTTTTTTCATGATTTCATTCTTTAGTCTAAAATTAAAAATCTAAACCTATCCCAATAGAATAGATGCGTGGACGTGGATAGAAAGACATGTCTATTCCATTAGGAACCTCCGGATCGACTCCACTATATTTGGTAATGCAGAACACGTTTTGTACCATCGCATTCACCTTCAGCCCGAACCAGTTATTTATCTTTCCAAAGTTGTAGCCCAAAGTCAAATTATCCATTTTGAGGAATGACGCATTTTCTACATAATAATCCGATAAGTATTGACGACTATTGAAGCCTGTTTTCAAATAACTTCGGTTCATATTATTCAACTGATAATCATTGTAGCTCACTGTGCTCCAAGCTCCAGTGTTCATTGCTGTTCCGTTGTATACATAATTGCCTACATTGGCACGCAAGCTAGTGCTCAGACTCCATTTTTTGTATCGTAAAGAGGTACTGAATCCGAATATAAAATCGGGAGCAGGAGACTTATATCTATATAGGTCTTCCGAATTGATTTGTCCATCATTATTCAAATCGGCATATGCTCCTTCTATTGGCTTTCCTGTTCTTTCGTCGTACAATTGATGATACACATAAAACATGTAGGGTTCATAATTCTCTGACAATACCTGAAACTGATAACTATCGATTGTAGGACCCACAAGTGTATTTGTTGCCGCACCTCCATCTATCAATGAAAGGTTTTTTACTTTCATTTTTTGCCAGCTCATGTTGAAACTCATATCCCATGTCAAATCTTTGGTGTCTATCGGTGTAGCATTCAACGAAAATTCGATTCCATGACTATCTACATTTCCCACATTGGTCAAAATGTTTTTATCAAAGTTCACTCCTGCTGGTGAAGGCACAGTTGCCAACAAGTCTTTTGTGCTTCGAGTATAAAAATCTACACTTCCACTCAGTCTATCTTTTATGAAGCCAAAATCTAGCCCGAAATTCCATGATGTTGTAGTTTCCCATTTCAATCCTTCTACATAAGCCTCTGGGCGATATGAATAATACCATTGGTCTCCAAATTGAACTTGCGCTCCATTCTGACTATAAGTATATACAGGCAAATAGTTGTAATTCCCGATGCCTTCTTGTTGCCCTGTAACTCCAAAACTAGCTCGTAATTTGAGGTTACTCAACACGTCATTATAATTTTTCATAAAACCTTCTTCACTCATCCTCCAAGCTAAAGCTACTGATGGGAATGTTCCCCAACGGTTGTCTTTATGAAATC
>CAZGUI010000132.1:0-4864 GCA_964528875.1 uncultured Bacteroides sp.
GCGGTGATTGGAACAGCGGTGATTGCAACAGCGGTGATTGGAACAGCGGTGATTGCAACAGCGGTGATTGGAACAGCGGTCTTTGCAACAGTGGTGATTGCAACAGCGGTGATTGGAACAGCGGTGATTGCAACAGCGGTCTTTGCAACAGCGGTGATTGGAACAGCGGTCTTTGCAACAGTGGTGATTGCAACAGCGGTGATTGGAACAAGGCTTCCAATGTGGCAGGGTGCTTCAACACTCAAAGTCGCAAGTTAAAGTTCTTTGACAAAGAAACAGAAATGACCTTTGAGCAGTGGAAAAATTCAGAAGCATGTTGGTTGATGAACAGAATTGATTTCAGACCTGCTGACTGGATTTGGTCAAATAAAATGTCAGATGTTGAAAAAATTGAACATCCTGAACATGAAACCACAGGCGGTTATTTGAAAATTCGTGACAATACAGATGCTTGCACTGAATGGTGGAACGGTCTTTCACAAAATGAAAAACAGGTCATCATGAACATTCCAAACTTTGATGCAGACAAGTTCTTCAACATCACTGGGGTAAAGGTAGGGTGATTTGATGCAACTATACCCACACCAAGGACAAGCCTTGGAACAGACCAAAGATTTCAACAGGGTTGCCTATTATCTTGACATGGGTCTTGGTAAGACATTTGTTGGGTCAGAAAAAATGTGTGACCTTAGGAAATCCTGCAACCTAATAATCTGTCAGAAATCAAAGATTGATGACTGGATGCAGCACTTCAAAACATATTATTCACCCATGCAAGATAAGGGCAGATTTCACCCCACGCAAAAGCCAGTCGCTTTATACACTTGGTTACTAAACAACTATGCAGAAAAAGGCGACAAGATATTAGATACACACGTTGGAAGTGCAAGCAGTTTAATCGCTTGTCATAATATGGGATTTAATTATATGGGTTGCGAACTTGATGAATATTATTTCAGAATGGCAACGGAAAGGCTTGAGGCACATAAATCACAATTAAGGCTTTTTTAGGAGGAAAAGATGGGCAAAGCATTGTTGAATAAAATTATTAAACTGTTGTTCGGAAAAAGAATACCGCAAATCAGCGAAAACGCACTCATGCTTGAGGAGAGTTGGCAAGAAATGACCAACACGCCAAAGTATTTTAAAAATAAAGACCACAAGGAGCAATAAATGTACGAACTAAAAGGCAAGAAACTAATACTGGAAGAAATAAAATCAGACACGAAAGATAACATTCATTTTGACTTTATGGTTGATGAAAGGTTTGACAATATAGAGTTTGCTGTGGAGTTTGCAGAAATGATAAGGCAAACACTCAAGGTCGAAACACTATCAATCAAAGAGGTCAGGGGGAAGCACATCATCTTTTACAGTGTTTTAGTAGAAGATTTGAAAGAGTTTTATATGGCACTTGATGGGAGGTTGGCATGAGAGAATGCAATCTGAATGCAAGAGAAATAGCGGAGATGTTCAATGTCACAGAAGCAGTTGTTCGTGGATGGGTAGACAGAGGCTTGCCACACAGAAAGTATAACCGTGGGAGGTCGATTGGCAGATATTTTAATCCTGACGAAGTAAAAGTTTGGATGAAAAAAGAAAGGGAGCTAATCCATTCGGGAGAATACAGTTTAAAGGGCAACAACAGACCGATTTGTCAGAAGTGCCATTGGTTTGGCACAAGCTCAAAAACTTGTGATTATTTCTTAAGGACAGGCCAGAGAAGGAAAGGCAATCTAACAGATGTTTCTTGTGAACAATTTACTAAAAGAATATCCGGTAAAGTCCAAGGCAATGAACATAAAAGAAACCGGATGACGCCAGAAGAAAACCAAAAATTCAAAGAATACATGAGCAAACACGAGGCGAGGCTAAAGGGTTATATCGACGACTTGAAGAGGAAAACATTTTAAGTGTTGACAAACGCATAGTTAAATTGTACAATATATGCAAGATGTTCAAAAGGGGGGAGAAAATGAGTGCATCCGAAGTGGCAAGACACTTTAAGGTTACGGTTGCGACAGTGTACAACTGGGTGGCGAGGGGCTTGCCTTACAGGGAAGAGCCAAGGGGCACACAGCTGGTCAAAAAGTTTGACCTGGAAGATGTTGAACAGTTTATTAAAGATAGCAGGAGGTGACTATGTGCAGAGAGGTTGGATAAAGAGCTACAAGAAGAAGCTTGACTGGGAATGGTTCACAGAACCGTTAACGGCACATCTGTTTGACTATCTTTTGCACGCCGTAAATTACGAGGATAAAACATACCGTGGAGAGGCAATAATGGCAGGCCAGCTTGTAACGAGTTACGATAAACTGTCCACCAAAACAGGCATGTCAGTGCAGTCGGTCAGAACAGCCTTGAAGAACTTGGAGCTAACAAACGATATAACACGCCAATCAACACGCCAAGGAACAAAGATAACGGTGAACAACTGGTTGAGACATCAAGGTTCGTGCGAAGAGGGTGAGGGTTTTACAGTTGGGGCTAACAAACAATCAACACACCAACTAACAGACAATCAACACACCAATCAACAGACAACTAACACACCAATCAACAACTACTTAAGAAGTAAAGAAGTTAAGAAGTTAAGAAGTAAAGAAGTAAGTACTGGTCAATCGGCAAGCGAGGTTGACCGAGAAACAGGGGCTAATCCCAAAAACAAAAAACCAAAGCGAACTAAATACGAAGGTTTGTTTATTGACTTCTGGGAAGCTTATCCGAAAAAGTCAGGAAAAGCAGCGGCTTATAAGGCCTTCCAAAGAATAGGTGTTGATGATGAATTATTGGCTGAAATATTTGAGGCTATAGAGTGGCAGAAGAAAAGCAGAAAGTGGAAAGAGGGATATATCCCTAATCCCGCAACTTATTTAAACCGGGAAGAGTGGCTGGATGAGCCTGAAGAGGAAGAAGAGCGATTCAACAAATGGAGAACCAGTGACAGTCCGAGAAAAATAGAGCTGTGGGATGAAAAAACCGCTGTTTTACCGTTTTAAGGGGTGATAAATGAAATGCTTGATTATTTTGGACTGCCAAGCTCCGTGGAAGAGCTAAAAGAAGATGAATATAGAGATGAAGAGGGCTTTAAGTGTTGCAGCAAGTGCAGTACAAGGCGTGAGTGTGTAGAGGAAGCCTTTGGAAGCACAAAGCTACCTATTTTGTGTAAGTGCCAAGCCGAAGAGGTGGAGCAAGAACAAAAGGAAGAGGAAGAGGCGGAAAGAAAGGAAAGGCACAAATTAAGGATATTAAACAGTGGAGTTAGGGGTAGGTATGAAAACATAGTGATAGATGACATGAGAGAAACGGTGGAAAATAAAAACGCATTATGGCTTGGCAGGGGATATGTCAAAAGGTTTAGACTCGATATCCAAACACTTATCCTAACAGGAAGTGTGGGCACAGGAAAAACAATGCTTGCTTGTGCAATAGCAAATGAATTAATGGCACTGGGAAGAACGGTGAGGTTTTATTCGGTCACAGAGATAGCAAATATGCCTATGGGTTTCGAATATGAATATAGAAGGGATAAGTTTAACAGAGATTTAGAGAGGGTTAGCCTTGTTATTTTTGACGATTTAGGAGCGGAGCGAGTTACGAGCACGGCGAGAGAAAAAGTGTTTGATGCTATTTACAGGAGATACGAAACAGGCAAGCCTATGATTGTGACAACTAACATGAGCGAAAAAGCACTAAAAAGCCCGAAGGGAATGGAAGAGGAACGAATGTTGGATAGGATATTGCACGGTGCTATTGTTTCAGACATGGGGAGTATCAGCGAGAGAAGGTAACAGCAAAACAACAAGTGGCAGACCGAGTGCTTGATTTTCAAGGATTCGAATAAACGAAGATGTAAGGCGGTTCAGAGATTCGGAGGTCGAAAAATGAAAGACAACATATTTCAAAAATTATGCGGGCTGATAACAAAACACAAATACAGGGAACTTGAAGGCATAAGAGAGGTAGACCCGGTGGAATACTATTACCGGTGCAAGATATGCAGGAAGTCTTTTTGGAATTATGTGCTTTTCAGGAGGAAGTGAAATGGAAGCAATTGAAAAGCTGGACTTTAATAAACCGTTAGAGACCGTGCTCGACATTGTTATTGAGCTGGAAGTTACGAGGGGAGCATTGTTGCATGAAAGGTCGAAAAGCCAACGGCTAAAAGCCGACTTGGAGTTTATAAAAGGACTAATTAAACACGCCCCCAAAACCAACACACTGAACGCCAGCCATTGTCCGCAAGTGTGGGGCTATATCACGCTTGAGGTAAAAACATCGGAATACCAAAAACTCAAAGAGATTATGGAGGGTGAAGCATGAACAAAGAAATTGTTGACATAATAACAAGGATGGTAGAAAACGAAATAGAGATTGCAATTAAAAAAACTCCGAACGGCGAGTTTTGGATAGTTGACAGGAGTGGTGAATATGTTAGGAACGCAAGCAAGATGAAGGGTGGCGACACGCTGCATGAAGCCTTAAAAAGATTTGACGAAGAGGTTAAGACTGTAGTGCTTGAGAAGTGGTTTGGCCTTAAAGCCTACCTGCGATACACAGCCAACCGAAAACAGCCTATCGAGTATGAGTACCCTCACGAGGTGGACGGTGGCGCAGAGCGCAATGCAGTGTACAAAGCGATCTGGAATGCTGAGGTTGACTTTTCAAGGGGAATGTTAGAACTCATGGAGGCAACAGAAAAAGAACACAAAAGAATGAAGGAAATAATGGAGGACGAGGATTAAAATGCCTATATCAGCCATATTGTTTTTAATTGCATTGTCAGTGTTTGTGGGCGCCGTGGCAGGCTTTTTCATAAAGGGTTTCATGGACGAGCGAATAGAGGAGCGAAACATAAACCAGA
>CAZGUI010000133.1:0-4811 GCA_964528875.1 uncultured Bacteroides sp.
GAATGACATTTGTTGAGTATTTAGTTTGATTCGTTTCATTACTAAATATAGGAAACAAAAAGCTAATAATCAAGCGATTACATGTGTATTTTGAGGGAGTTGTCGTGCAAAGGTCTCACTCTATTTAAAAATGCTTATCATAAACCACTTTCAACTGATGAAGTGCTTTTGATAAAGTTTCTTTGGTACACCCCACATTGATACGCATAAAACCACTTCCCTCTTTTCCGTAAGATACTCCTGTATTCAGTATTAAGCCAGCCTCCTTAAAAAAAACATCTAATTTTTCATCCGATAAATTTAATGCTCTACAGTCCAGAAAAACCAAAAAAGAAGCTTGTGGACTAATGTATTTAATGAGAGGTAGTTCCTCATCAATGAAACGAGTTAAAAGCTCAATATTATCTTCAATATAACTCAAAACACCATTTAGCCATTCACCACACTCTTCATAAGCTGCAACAAGTGTTTGGTATGCAAACACATTTCCTGTTCCTACATGTAAGGCATTTACAAACGCCTTATATCGAGCAAGTATCTCTTTGTTTTTTATGATAGCATAAGAACTACTCAACCCGGCCATATTAAACGCTTTGCTAGGAGACATAAAGGTTATTCCATGTTTAGCTGCCAATGGAGAAGACTGAAAGTAAGGCACATGATGATTATTGTGTAAGGTTAAATCAGCATGAATTTCATCAGATATAACCAAGACTTCATTATTACTGCAGATTTGCGCTATTTTAGCTAATTCTTCTTGTGTCCAAACTCTTCCTCCCGGATTGTGTGGATTACATAAAATAAGCAGTTTACACCCTTGTATATCTTTTTCAAATTGATCAAAGTCAATAGACATCACCTCATTTTCAAGCTTCAAAGAATGAAATACAACATTTCTATCATTGCTTTGTGTTACCTCAAAAAAGGGAGAGTAAACTGGAGACATCACCATCACATGATCAGAAGGTGCAGTGAAACACTGAATAACAAACGCAATTCCACGAACTATACCCGGTGTAAAAATAAGTTCCTCTTTAGTAACAGTTAAATTAAAACGTTGATTCACCCAGTGAATAATAGCCTCATACCAAGCATCTGGGATTAACCCATACCCCAAAACACCGTGTTTTAATTTCCGACTAATAGTATCCAAAATAGGTTTAGGTGTTTGAAAATCCATATCTGCCACCCAAAGAGGGATAAAATCATCTCCACCTTTCGTTATGTAAGGTGAATCGTACTTAATAGAGTCTGTATTCCACCTATTGATAGGTTTATCAAAATTATACTGCATAATTCATAGATTTTTGTCATTAGCCCCAAAGATAATCTTTTCAAAAAACCTAAATAAGAAATCATTCACTTTTATTCTGATTGAATTCAATAAAACAAATAATGGACTGTAGAAAAAAATCACTCTCTTTCTACAGTCCATTCAAACGGGAAACAATCTTTTCTAAGAAGTCTCTACCCAACTCAAATCAAGTATAGACTAAAGGACTATGTTCTTAAGTTCATCAGGTGCATCTTTAGTGTAAGTATTGATTCTTTCACCCTCTTTCCTCAAGATATCTTCTATAAGAGAGATATCAATTGTGTATTCCGGATTGAAATGAATAGTTTTCATATATTTAATTATTGAATAGTATAATTGCCTAGCAACAATCCGATGATTTAAATCGGTAACTAAATCTGAACTACAAACAATAATCTTTCCATTACTAACATTGGCTTCAAATAATGAACCTAATTTACGATTAATAAACCAAGTATCTATGGGTTGAATGATGGGCTGAAAATCTGCAGGAAAATTATTCAACTCCATCACTTGTCCTCTATGAGTAAGCTCCCACCATTGTAAGTCGGTATAATAATCAGTAGGAAAATATTTAAATACAGGATGATAATTATTTATCAACGAACCTTGAGTATGTGGTGGACGCATTTTAAACCATGAAGTGTTCCAAAAAGAAGGAGTCATATATTGGATCACATCTTTACCTTGTTCTACTCGTCCAGCAAGCAATAAAAGAACTTTTCCTCCTTTATTTAAAGTTTCTTTTGCTTTTTCATCTATTTCATTGCAAACATAAATATCTTTTTCATCAAGAGTGGGTAATTGATCCGGATATACCCAAAAATTCCAACTATTAGTAGTAACTCCATCAAGATTTACCTTTAACTCTAACTTTTCAGCTTTTGAGAATTGCTTCAAAGGAAAAGAGATTAAACCTAGTTGCTGACAATTAGCTATTTTAATATCTTTGGGTAAAAATTGACCTTTTAATATCTGCTTCCCATTTTCATTAAAAACGCTCCACGATACAGTTTGGTGTTTTAACTCCTCTTGTCCAAAATGAGAAATTTCAATACTAGCAGTCAATGTATCACTGTTCTTAAATATAAATTTATCCATACGTGAAAGAAGAACCGTAGGAGCACAAAATCGACTAAACTCCTCAGCTGTAATATAACCTTTCTCTTCCCAAAAAGCATTTAAAACACCAACCAAGGCAGAGCCTTGTCCTGAATAATCATTTAAAGATAATAATTGAAAGCCAGCATATTTGGGTGTCCGTAAAGTCCGTTCAATCTCATGTTTATAACATAATGACTGCAGTTTTCCCGAAGCTTGTAAGAAAGAAGAAGCCATTGTTCCCATATTTCGATCAAACAAATCTTCTTGAAAAAGCTCAAAATTACGAGCCTTCATCACTCCGGTGTATTTTTTTATTTCGGTAAAATCAGGAAAAACGCACCATTGTCCTGTTTCATGTGAAACAAAAGGCTCTTTTATAGTATCTATTTTATCCGAAAAATCAGAGATAGATTCTGGACGTTTCCCCCAATTTAACCCTCTTGCTCCAGCTTTTACATGGAATTGACTCTTCGGTTGCCAAGCCCAGCTTCCTCCAACAGAAGCTCCTGTATAAACTCTACGCGTATCTTTAGCTTTCCAATAATCAACAAACTTACTTACCCAAGGCACCCATCTACCTCGAGGTTCATTACCAATGGCAAACAGACAAAAAGAAGGATGATTGCCATATTCTTTAACTATTCGCTTTGCCTCTTCCCATAAATAGTCATCAACGGGTCGTCCATCACCGAGAGAAGTACCATGATTTGGCCAAGAAGGTCCTTCTGGTTGTAAATAAAATCCTACTAAATCAGCAGCTTCCATTGCAGATCTTGGAGGACAATAGGAATGAAAACGCATATGATTTAAGCCAAAACTGCGACAAATACGAAAGACTCTTTCCCAAGATTTAACATCCATTGGAGCATATCCTGTCAGAGGAAAGACACAATTTTCTACTGTTCCACGTAACATTGTCTTTCTTCCATTTACATAAAAGGATGTGTCTTGTATGGTAAATTCTCGCATACCAAAAGTAATCTCTTTCGTCTCTTGTCCATTAGGAGTTTCCAAACATACAATTAATCGATATAAATTAGGATGAAACTCATCCCACAACTGCATATCCTCACCCATGATTAAATCGATATCAACTGAGGATTCTTTTCCTTTAGATTTATAACTTCTTGAAACACTTAAAGGTCTATGAATACTTGCTCCATTAAAACTTTCAGCACTTAGCTTTATCGTACCCGACTCTTTGCCTTTTATTGAAATTTTAACCAATGCTTTCTTCTCGGTTAAGTCTGGGTAAACTTGAATATCATCAATATAAGTCTTGGGTACAGCTCTAAGCTCAATCTTTCCTACAATACCATTCCAATTACCTTGAGTTTGATCACTAATACTATGAGAATCTTTTCCAACATCAATTTCTTTTGTTCTATTATCTATACATAAGCTTATTGTGTTTTTACCTGTCTTTAAATAAGAGCTCACATCAAATATGTGTGGAACAGAAAGAGAGTTATTCATACCTACCTCTTTATTATTAATCCATAAGCGTGTTTCAGTATGAGGTCTTTCCAAAAATAAAGTAACCCTTTGATTTTTCCAGTTTGCCGGAATAATTACATCTTTTTGATACCAAGCAGCTCCAACATAATATTTAACCGGAGTCAACCAAAAAGGAATCTTTAAGTTTTCCTCTTGACGAAACTTCTCCAGCCTTGGATTATAAAAGAAAGAACTATCATAAATACTTGCAGTCCACTGGGTATTGATAGTTACATCATCTCCTTTTCTATTTTCAGCCATTGAACCAGGTAAGTAAATGAGATCATTAAGAGGTTTATTGAACCATTTTTCTTTTACTCCTAAATCCTTATAATCTATTTGAAAACGCCAGTTTCCTTCAAGATTAATCATTCTATTATTTTTTTCTCCAAAAGAACATAGAATGCACAACAAAACAAAAGCACTAAATAAACGTAGACTTCTCTTCATTTTTTTATTTTTATTAAAACTAACAATTCAAATAAGTAAATAACAACAAAAGAGTGTTATTTAAATTCAATCTCAATTAAGCCTCCATAAGGATCAAAATCAAAAAGAACTTTCTCTTTATCTATCTTTGTAAACAAAAACTTCCCGTCTTGTTTCACTCTTACTTCTTTAAGTTTTTCTTTATTTAAGATCATGGTTAGTTCTTGAGTAAAGAGCTTTTTATCTAATGATAAAAGAGGTTTTACAGTCAATCTATTTGCAGTTAATTCCTCAACTTTTAGCATGATGTGTTCACGCTCCTTAACATAAGATGCAACATCATGAAAAGTCCCTATCCAAATGGAATCCTCTAGAACTTTAACTGAATCTAAATGATCCTTAAATATTGAAAGGTCAAGAAAGGCATCATATCCGTAGGTCATACCATGAGTCATCCCAACACCCC
>CAZGUI010000134.1:0-4800 GCA_964528875.1 uncultured Bacteroides sp.
TGTTTTGTAGATATACCTGCAAAAAGATCTGATGGCCCTAGTTTTATAATATACGGGAAAGTTATAAATGAAAAAACAGGCGATCCTATATCAAAAGCTGTTATTAGTGATGGTTTTCTAACTACTTTAACCAATCAAAAAGGAGAATACCGCTTTGAAACTTTTCCTGGAGCATCTCATGTATATATATCTGTTCCTGAACTTTACGAAATTCCAATGAAGGGAGGTATGCCACAAATATTTGAAACGATTGGTGTTGTTAAAGATTCGTTGAAAATTAATTTTAATTTAACGCCTCTTAAAAATGGTGTTGAAAAAGATTTCACACTTCTTGCAGTTGCTGATCCACAAGTTCAAAATGCAAAACATTTGAATAGATTAAACACTGAAGCTATTACTGATATAAAAAAAGAGATAAAAAATCACAAGAATATTTATGGGCTAACTTTAGGGGATATTGCTTTTGATAGCCTTGCAATGCTTAGCGATTTGAAACAGTCTTTTATTTCAACAACAATTCCATTTTTTCACACTATAGGAAATCATGATTTCTCTTCTAATATTTATGATCCAAACTCTGCTTCCGAGAAATTTGTTTCGGCTTTTGGTCCTTTGGATTTTTCTTTTAATAGAGGAGATGCTCATATCGTGGTTATGAATAACGTATTTAACTATGATGTGGTATCTTATAACTTTGGTTTCTCGAGAGATCAAATAAAATGGCTGGAGTCAGATTTAAGTTACGTTTCGAAAAATAAAATGCTTATAGTATGTGTTCATGTTCCTGTAACACTTACATCTACTATGGAGAGAAAAACTGAATTTATGGATCTCATATCTTCATTTAATGAGGTACATATTTTTTCGGGGCACTGGCATGCAAACAGAAATAATGTTAATGGTAATATCTATGAGCATATCACAGGTTCAGCAGGTGGTATGTGGTGGAGTAGTAACATAAATAAATGTGGTGCTCCTAATGGATATGGAGTTTATGAAATCAGCGGTAACAAAATGAAAAACTGGTATTATAAATCTGTAAATTATGATAAAAATTATCAGATGATTAAATTAGATCCTTATACATTTAATGATAAGGACGGATACGTTATTGTCAATGTTTGGAATGCTGATGATAAATGGGTAGTGGAAATGTATGAGGATGGCATTAATCGAGGTAGAATGGAACAGTTTGTTGATTATGCACCTGAAGTTTTTGCTTTAAATAAATCAAAAAATATTAGTGAGGGTACAAACTGGTATATGAAAACTAACCATCTTTACAGAATGAAACCGCTTAATAAAGATGCGTCTATTGTAATAAAAGCTACTGATCGTTTCGGTAATGTTTATAAACAAGATGTTTCATTGAAAGGATTGAGTTCTTTGACTACTTATAAATAATTTAATTTATTTATTCTCATATGAGCGTTTATAACTGTTAGTAAAATAAACAGTCTGAATTATATGAAACGAATAATATTTCTTTTCGTGCTTTTAGTAAACTGCTCTTCTTTTATGTTTCCTCAAGTAAAAAAAGAGTTCAAGGTGTTTAATGCTTTACTTTTTAAAGATACACCTGACTTGACTAAATATGGATTTTCGAATATTAACTTGATATATGAAGACGGGGTTATTTCAACTAACTATCGTAAAAAAAAGGGAGAGTTTGATTGGAGATTTGTTGATTCTTCCAAAGTTTTGAGAGAATCAGAGAAATCGAAAATAAATCCTTCAATTCCCACAGTTCTTGATGTGGAATATTGGGGACATTTATTATATAATCGGAATACAAAAAAGCAAGCTGAGGATGTTTTTCTTAATCTGATTAAACAATACAGAGAAAAAGATTCTAATTCACTGGTATCTGTTTTTCATTATGGTGCAATATCAGAAAGAATTTATAATGCTTCTAATGTGGTTTATCCTGTATATTATACTCATAGCGATAATCGAAAAGAATGGGTTGCAATGGTAAAGAACGGTATTAGGAAAATCAAGAATAGAGATAAAAAAGTGCCTATATATGTGTTCATATGGCCTCAGTATAACCCTATTCCAAAAAAGCACGATCTGGGGTATACGTTTGTTGAAGCAGATTTTTGGAGATTACAATTGGAGACACTTTATCCTTTATGCGATGGCATAATTATCTGGTCTCATTACAGAGATGAGAACCGAAATGATATATACTTTGATGAAACTATGCCATGGTTTAAGGAGACACTCAAGTTTATGAAAAAGTACGATATAAATTAAGGGTTTATATGTACCATCTCTTATTTGTCATACTGTTAGTCTTTTCAGTTCTCGAGTTTTTCGGAAAGAGCAATAAAACTATAGCAGCGGGGTTATTCTTACTTTTGCTTTTAGTTGTTACTTTAAGGTATGGTCAAGGTTCTGATTACTTTAATTACATCTACCTGTTTAATCATTCTGCTAATAATTTTGAAATCGCATTATTAACCAAGGATTTTAGTATTGTCACTCAAGAAATAGGTTTTGCTGCTATATCTTACCTATCTTTAAAAATACTACATTTTTCTCCTGAGTTTCTTACTGCAATTTTCTCTTTATTCTCTTTTTTATTTGTATGGTTATTCATAAAAAAATATAGTCTTAAGCCAATAACCAGCCTTTTAATCTTTTATAGTACATTTTTCCTTATTTATCCCTATAGTGCAATAAGACAAGGTATTTGTATCAGCATTTTTGTTTATTATTTAATTCCTCTACTTCAGGATAGGAAATATTTAAAGTACTATATATTTAGTATTTTACTGTTTTCAATCCATTTTTCAAGTATTATTCTTTTAATCCTTCCTATTGTAAATCTAATAAAGGGTTATAAAATATCACATGTCTTAATTATTTCCGGTATTGCTTTAGTAATCGGATTGCTTTTTTATCAATTTTTATTCCCTTTTTTCTCTGCAATTGATATTATTTCAGATAAAATAATCACTTATACGGACCGAGTAACACTAGATATTGTAAGTTTGATCTTAAGGATTATAATGTTTGTTCCGATACTTTATACTTTTAAATTATTTGAAAGAAACTCCATTAGGGATCTTTTTTTAAAAATTTACATTCTTGGATTTATTTTATATCTACTATTTATGGCTAGCTCACTGATTTCATCACGTATAAATGTATATATGAGATACTTTGAGATGATTTTGATAGTTGATTTCCTTGTACATTTTTTCTTTAAGAAATGGAATAGAATCCTAAGCTATAGTTTTATTATTGCTATTATGACAGTTTTATATGTTAAAAATATTAATTCGTTTATTGATCAGGGTCCATACTACTCTGACGTGAACTTTGTAAATTACCCTTATGTTTCTATTTTCAATAAAAGTAAAATTATTGATACAAGAATTATCCCATCATATTACAAACAATATGTGATTTATGACTAAAAAGCTATTACAAATAAATACTGTTGTAAATTCAGGATCCACAGGAAGAATTGCTGAAGAAATTGGTCTAACTGCAATGGCAGTGGGTTGGGAAAGTTACATTGCATATGGTAGGAATGAAAGACCAAGCAAATCTAAATTAATAAAAATTGGAAATGATTGGGATATTAAAATACATGGAGTGCAGACAAGACTGTTTGACAAACATGGGTTGGCTTCTAAAAGAGCAACAAATATTTTAATTCGGAAAATAAAGAAAATTAAACCCGATATAATACATCTGCATAATATACACGGGTATTATCTGAATTATGAGATACTTTTTAAATATCTTAGTAATGCAGGAGTCCCTATTGTATGGACTCTCCATGATTGTTGGTCTATTACAGGTCACTGCGCTTATTTTTCTTTTGTTGGATGCGAGAAATGGAAAACTGGATGTTATAATTGTCCACAGAAAAAAGAATATCCTTCAAGCTGGCTGTTAGACAGATCAAAAGAAAACTATGAACTTAAAAAAAATCTTTTCTCTTCAGTGCCAGATTTAACACTTGTCACTGTATCCAAATGGTTGGAACAGATAGTGAAGAAGTCTTATTTACGGGCTTACCCTACAAAGGTAATACACAATGGAGTGGATATATCCGTTTTTAAACCAACATCAGGAGATAAATTCAGGGAAAAACATAATTTACAAAACAAATTTGTTTTATTGGGTATAGCCAATATTTGGGAACCTCGCAAAGGGTTTAGAGATTTTATTGAGTTGAGTAAACTCCTTGACGAGGAGTACCAAATAGTACTTGTTGGCCTTTCATCTAAGCAGATTAAACTGCTTCCTAACAATATCGTGGGTATAAAAAGAACCGAAAGTATGAAAGAACTCGTTGAGATTTTCTCCACAGCAGATATTGTATTGAATTTATCATACGAAGAAACTTTTGGGTTAACAACAGTTGAAGGTATGGCATGTGGCACTCCTGTAATTGTATATAATACCACTGCTAGTCCTGAACTGATAGATAGTTCAACAGGAATAGCTATAGAACCGGGTAATTTGAATGATTTAATTAAAGGGATTAATAATATCAAAAAAAATGGTAAGTCTTTTTATACCGATGCTTGCGTGAGTCGTGCCCACCGACTTTACAGAAAAGAAGACAGGTATAAAGAGTATATTGAATTGTATGAAAAGTTACGATGAATAGAAAGATATTAATCCACAGCCTTGTATTTAGTCCCGATGGTGTATCGACAGCCTACTTGTACAATGATATTGCATTAAAGTTTAAGGAAGCAGGATATGATGTAGTAGTGCTTACAACTACACCTCATTACAATATTGTAGATAATGAGTTAAAAAAACAGCCAT
>CAZGUI010000135.1:0-4743 GCA_964528875.1 uncultured Bacteroides sp.
GGATGCACACGTTAAAACGCCAACGCAATTCTTACTGGAAAATGGCAAACTAAAAAAGAAAGATGGCTCTTACTTTAATGATTTGGAAAATCGTTTCTCTGTAGAAGCACTTACAAAACAATTCTATAAAGAGCTGTCTGACTGGTATTTCTGGGCATTAAGGCATGTTGAGTTTCCATCCAAACCCACTTACGAGCAGTCTATAGAGGCAAATAAACCATTAGAAGAGATGATTAAAGAGCACAACGCAACCAACACTATACGTTTGCTTACCCGACTTCTTTTCGTATGGTTCATAAAACAAAAAAGATTAATTCCTGATGAATTGTTTGATGTAGATGAATTAGAAAACAATATACTTACCGAACTTAACCCGGTAAAAGAAGATAGACTATTTTCTGAAATGGGCAAGGATAGTGTCTACTACAAAGCAATCTTGCAAAATCTTTTCTTTGCATCCTTAAACTGCCCGATAAAACCTCAGAGCGGCGATGAAGACAAACGTCAAAGACGATTCAGAAGAAAGAACAATTATGGAGACGACTTTGGTAACGATTGGCTATTCCGTTATGAAAAATATTTCAAAAACCCTGACGCTTTTGTTGAATTAATCAACAGTAAGGTCCCGTTTCTTAATGGTGGGCTTTTTGAATGCTTAGATGATAAAACGAACAAAAAATATATTGATGGGTTTTCTGACAATTTACAACCCCCCGATCGTTTAATAGTGCCTGATTATCTTTTCTTTGGAAAAGATGAAAATGTAGATTTAAGTGAAGATTATGGAGATAACTCACTTCAATACAAGCAAATATCGGTTAAAGGGCTGATAAATATATTAAAGACCTATAACTTTACGGTAGAAGAAAACACCCCTGCTGAAGTAGTGGTTGCACTTGATCCTGAATTGCTTGGTAAAGTATTTGAGAACCTACTGGCAAGCTTTAATCCTGAGACTAAAACTACTGCAAGAAAGCAAACAGGTTCATTTTACACGCCACGTGAAATAGTTAACTATATGGTTGACGAAAGTCTGATTGCATACTTCAAAGGAAAAACAAATATCACCGAAGAAAATATCCGAGCACTATTTATGTATTCCGATGAGGAACATAAATTAAGCACTTCTCAAATAGAAGAATTGATAAAAGCCCTTTATGAATGCAAAATACTAGACCCGGCATGCGGTTCAGGTGCATTTCCAATGGGTGTATTACAGAAGTTAGTGCATTTACTCCAAAAGGTGGACCCTCAAAACTATTTTTGGAAGAAGATACAAAATGAAAATGCTACTAAAGAAATACAAAAAGCATTGGATATTGAAGATAAAAAAGATAGGGAAAACCGATTAATAGAAATCAATAACGCCTTTGATATCACAAAAAACAGACCCGACTATGCACGTAAACTATACCTTGTTGAGAACTGCATATATGGTGTAGATATACAGCCTATAGCTATACAAATATCTAAGCTGCGTTTCTTTATTTCGCTTGTAGTAGATCAAAAGAATAACTATAAAGATGAAAACTTTGGTATAATTCCATTACCTAACCTTGAAACCAAATTTGTAACAGCGAACACCCTTATAGGCATTAATCGTTCTTCGAGGCAGCTCACAATTTCTTATACAGATGAAATTAGAAAGCTACAAGAGGAACTTCGTGTATGCAGACACAAAATATTTAGTGCCAAAACAAAAAAAACCAAACAGAAGTACCGCCTAATTGACAAAGAGAAACGTCTTGCTATAGCAGAAGAACTAAAAAACAATGGTTGGAATAATGAAGATGCGGATAAACTTGCCAATTGGGATCCTTATGACCAAAACACATCATCTCCTTTCTTTGATCCTGAATGGATGTTTGGGTTGGAAAGAAAAAATGTTAATTCAAATACCGGAGAGGTAGGTGGGTATTTTGATGTCGTAATTGGAAATCCACCGTATATATCTGCACCCGATCAGGTGAAGGATGAGGTCCTGAATAACCAAAGAAAGAATATTGTTAAAAGCAAGAAATATAAAACTCTTTTTCAGAAATGGGATTTATATATTCCATTCGTAGAACGCGGTATGCAACTACTTTGTGATAATGACATTTTCTCGATGATAATTCCTTATCCGGTTACAAACCAGTTTTACGCGAAAAAGCTTCGTCAATTCATTTTAAATGAATGTGATATGTTTGAGATTGTTGACCTCAATGGAACAAAGATTTTTGAAAATGCCACTGTATCCAATTGTATACCTTTTATTCGTAAAAGTCATTCTTTAAAGGAAACACAAATATCGCGTATTGATAATCAAAAGAATATTTCTGTCGCGTTTACACAAAATCACGATGATCTAGTGCAAGATAAAGATAGTTGGGTATGGAATTTAACTCAAGAAGTGCGCATAGGCAACAGACATCCAGAGATGAATGTTCTCGGTGATTATTGCTATATAAGTAAGGGTATGGTACTCAATGCTGATGAAAAGAAAGCTAAAGGAGAATTTAAAAAAGATGATTTGATTAGCCTTATAAAAGATGAAATTCATAATAGAGAATATATAGAAGCAAAAGATATAGAACGTTATCATGTAAAATTAGTACGCTATTTAGAGTACGGAACAGAACGTTGTCCAGATAAATTAAGTCGTCCTACATTTCCTGAATTATATAATAGGAACAAACTTATGTTCAATAGATTAGGGCAGTTGCAAGTAATCTTAGATAGTGAAATAAATTATTTGCATAGTGATTCTATGTATTCTGCTGTCAGATGGTGTGATCTTAAGGGAGTCAACAATAAAAGCATATCAGCCAGTGTAAAAAGATACAGTAGAATGAAACGAAAGGATATGGAAATGTTATCTATATCTATTGACTTGAGGTATCTGATTGGTATTCTAAATTCATCGTATGCAAAAGTCTTGTTGGATGATAAACGAGCTGGTGACTATCATATATACCCTGAACATATTCGTAATATACCAATTGCAGAAGCTTCTACTGATCAGCAAAAGCCTATAATTGATCTTGTTGTCAAAGTTATTGATTCCCAAAAAAGCAACACTAATGCCGACATATCAGAATTAGAAAATCAAATAGACGTGCTTGTTTATAAGCTTTATGATTTAACTTATGAAGAGGTAATGATAGTTGATCCGGAATTTGATTTAACAGAAGAAGAGTATAACTCTCGATAAAATTTTAATAGCTATTTTAACTCATATTGAAACGCAGTAGTTTTTGTAAATAGTGAGAGTTGTACGACTTGTTCTCCTTGAATACCTCTGTGGTAACGGTAGGTGCTGTTCAGAGAAAATGGTTTGAGC
Source organism: uncultured Bacteroides sp. (assembly GCA_964528875.1). Classification (GTDB taxonomy): domain Bacteria; phylum Bacteroidota; class Bacteroidia; order Bacteroidales; family Bacteroidaceae; genus Bacteroides_E. The sequence goes on from CAZGUI010000135.1 coordinate 3,323, forward strand.
ACAATCACTGTTACGGCATCTGAACTTTCTGACCTTAAGCATAATTTTAACCGCTCTGCCGGCTGCTGAAAGATCTGTTAACATACGCCTGTATGAGGAGTGGACGCTTTTGCTTTTTTTACCGCAACTGGGGCATTTTGCTCCAAATGTGACGAAGAACCACAATGGTTAAGAAGTTGAAAGTTTGCCGTAAATGGTCGGCTAGTAAGTCAGTACCGAGTGTAAACCTCCAGGGAATTTATTTACAGAGTTTAATTTTAATATTGCTGAAAATGTGCAAGTGGAGTTTTACCGGAATGAAATAAGAATAAAAAAATGGATGCCCGGCAAATAAAGAAGCAAAAAAATCCGGAGTTCACCAGCTAAATCAGTTAGATTGTAGAGTGAGGGTAAAATGTATTCAACGGAGTTCTCATTTGGTTAAATGATATTAAATATCATATCTTTTTATCGTTTTACTTGTTTATGATATGAGTTCTCGTATCTTTGTAGTGCTGAAAGACAACGATCTTTGAAATATCGACTTCAAAATTTGAAAATATGAAGTATTCTGAGGTTGAGCGAAAGCTCAAAAAAAAGGGGTGTTATTGTGTTGATGATAGTGGAAAACATCCCGTGTGGTTTAGCCCAATTACCGAAAAACAATTTATACTTGGGCACCACAAATCACAAGAAGTAAAAAAAGGTACCCTTCACAGTATCGAGCGTGATTCGGGGGTCAGTCTTTAACCCCCCCCTATCACATCCTTCCTTTTTCACGCTTGATGCTGTTACCTATATATAATAACAATTTAAAAATAAAATGTATGAATGAAGATATGAACAAAAGCAAAAGTCTTAATTATCAAATTGAAGTTACAGTAGAGAAGGGTGAAGATAAAACTTATAGTGCTTTTATCTCCGGTGACAATCCCCTTACATTTGGTCTGATAGGTGACGGTAATACCGTGCAGGAAGCTATGGACGATTTTATGCAGAGCTTTGAAGATATGAAATCATATTATAAAAAATCAAATATGGAATTTCCTGAAAACGTGAACTTTTATTTTAAGTATGATATGGCATCATTTCTCGCATATTACTCTAAAATACTAACTTTGGCAGGTCTGGAGCAGCTAACCGGAGTAAACCAAGGGCAGCTGAGTCACTATGTAACAGGAAGAAGAAAACCAAGCAAAAAAACAGTACAGAAAATTGAAAAAGAACTGCATAATTTTGCTTCGGAGATTTCTAAAATAGAATTTGTATAACATCACAAACAGATTATACCGTCGTGTGCAATAATGCATCACGACGGTTTTTTTTGCTCATTAATATATAAAAGTTTAGATTATTTTTAATTCTCCTATGTAGGTTGAAAATATAATATTTTTGAATTCACATTAATAAATAATATGATATGATTTATGGTTATATCCGGG
>CAZGUI010000136.1:0-4693 GCA_964528875.1 uncultured Bacteroides sp.
AAATAAACGTGATCATCTCCCCGATTCTTCATTTCATTATCTATGGCTCGAGCCACGATGTCACGAGGAGCTAAAGATAGACGCTGATCGTATTTATGCATAAACTCTTTCCCATCCATCGTACGCAAGATGCCACCATAGCCTCTCATCGCTTCAGTTATTAAGAAAGAAGGTCTATCTCCGGGATGATAAAGAGCAGTAGGGTGAAATTGAACGAACTCCATATCTTTTACCGTTCCTTTGGCACGATAAACCATAGCTATTCCATCACCGGTTGCTACTAATGGATTTGTTGTTGTCTGATAAATAGCTCCTACTCCTCCCGTAGCCACTAATGTTACTTTAGAGAGAAAAGTATCTACACGACTATTCTTCAGGTCTAAAATATAAGCACCATAACACTCAATATCGGGTGTCTGACGAGTTACTGTCTGTCCTAAGTGATGTTGCGTTAATATCTCTATGGCAAAATGATTTTCAAAAACAGTAATATTAGGATGTTTCTTAAGTGCCCGGATTAAGCTATCTTGAATTTCAGCACCTGTATTGTCTTTATGATGAAGAATACGATGTACCGAATGACCACCTTCACGATGTAAGTCATACGTTCCTTCTTCCGTTTTATCAAAGCTTACCCCCCAGTTGATTAACTCTTCTATTTGCGATGGAGCATTGCGAACCACTTTTTCTACTGCTGCACGGTCACTAATCCAATCACCTGCAATCATTGTATCTTCAATGTGTTTCTCAAAATTATCCACTAACAGATTAGTCACCGATGCTATTCCCCCTTGTGCAAAATAGGTATTAGCCTCTTCCAACTCTGTTTTAGAGATTAATGCAACGGAGCCTTTTTCAGCCACTTTCAAGGCGAAGCTCATACCTGCTACACCTGAACCAATTACTAGAAAATCGAACTTTTTAACCATACTTTTACTTCATTTCTAATTTCTCTACTTACAAAAATAAGAAATAACTTTTTTGGTTATCCATAATGTTGCCTTTAATTTACTAAATCACTAACTTGCACAGCAAAACTAATAAAAAATGAACCGCATTTTTCACGTCCGCACCCCATATACACAAGTGGTGTTTTTACTTTTACTTAGTATCCTCAGTTTTTACTTTTTATGGATACAAAGTGGAATATTAGCAGCTGTGGTAATGGTATTGCTCATTATTGTCATCGAGCGGATTATAAATAGCACTTACACCATAACCCAAGAAGGGGTACTTATTATATACAAAGGACGTTTTTCCAAGAAAATAGAGATACCGATTGAAAGTATTTCACATATTGAGAAATGTAGGAGTATGAATTTTGGTAAATTTCATTTAGTAGATTACATACTCATAAAATACGATTCAAAAAAACACATGGCATTGATGCCGATGAAAGAGAAAGAGTTTTTAAACGAATTAGCCAAACATTAAAAGAAAAGAAGGAATGGATTATCAAATAGCAATTATTGGGGGGGGCCCTGCAGGATATACTGCAGCAGAAAAAGCAGGAAAGGCCGGATTAAAAGTTATTCTCTTTGAAAAAGACAAGATAGGTGGGGTGTGTTTAAATGAGGGATGTATTCCTACCAAGACCCTACTCTATAGTGCCAAGATTTATCAACAGGCTTTAGAGAGTAAGCTATATGCAGTAAATATACCCGAAGCTTCTTTCGACTTGAAACGTATGGTAAGCCGTAAAAACAAAACGGTTCGCAAACTGACTCTAGGTGTAAATAACAAATTAAAAGAGTCTAACGTAACGGTCATTCAAGGTGAAGCTCAACTCAAAGATTCGCATACTCTTGTATGCAATGATACCACATACTCCTTTGAGAACTTATTGATTTGTACAGGATCAATCAACATTACTCCCCCCATTAAGGGCTTGGACGAGGTAAACTTTTGGACACATCAAGAGGCTTTGGACGTAAAAGAATTACCTCAATCTTTAGTCATTGTAGGAGGTGGAGTTATAGGAATGGAATTTGCCTCACTCTTCAATTCTTTAGGGGTTGAAGTTACTGTTATAGAGCGTATGAAGGAGTTATTAGGGGCTATGGATAAAGAACTCACGGCTTTACTTCGTGAAGAATATGCCAAGAAAAAACTGACTTGCTTACTAAATACTGAGGTTACTGCTTTCGAAAATAAAGAAAGTCAGGTGGTGGTACATTATCAAAACAGTGAAGGTACACATTCTATAGAGGCAGAGAAACTATTTCTTTGTGTAGGAAGAAAGCCACAACTGACAGGGTTTGGATTAGAGAATTTAGATTTAGAGAAAAATGAGAGAGGATACATTCTACTCAATAACCAATTACAAACCTCACAACCTCATATTTTCATTTGTGGAGATGCTAATGGCAAAAGCTTATTGGCTCATACAGCGATAAGAGAAGCTGAAATAGCCATAAACACCATCCTTTCAAAACAAGATGAGATGAGCTATCGTGCCATTCCCGGTATCATTTATACAAACCCTGAATTTGCAGGAGTGGGTGAAACAGAGGAATCATTAAATGCGAATGGAACAAAATACCGAAAGGTATCTATTCCTATGGCCTATTCCGGACGATTCATTGCAGAAAATGAACGAGTAAATGGAGTCTGTAAGCTTCTTTTTGATGAAGATGACACTTTATTGGGTGCTCACGTTTTAGGAAATCCTGCTTCGGAAATCATCACACTGGCTGCGATGGCTATAGAGTTAAAGTTAAAAGCTGAGGAGTGGAATCGCATTATATTTCCTCATCCAACAGTAGGTGAAATATTTAAAGAGGCTTTACAATAAATGTTTATTCGATTTTTTTCTTTTGCTCTTACAGTAATTTGTCTTTCATTACCTCTTTCAGCTCAGAAATTAGCAGATCAGATCTCGAAGTTGATGCAAGATTTACCCCATGGTTCAGAAGTGGGCCTCTGCATTTACGACTTAACAGAGCAGAAAACCCTTTATAATTACAGAGAAGACAAGCTGAGTCGTCCAGCTTCCACGCAGAAGCTATTAACTGCCATCACAGCACTGGATCAACCACAAGCTAATGCTCCTTTTATAACAGAAGTGTGGACAGATGGTGAAATCAAAGGCGATACTTTGAATGGGAACTTATATGTAATAGGAGGATTTGATCCTGAGTTCGATGAGCTAAGCATGGACGGATTGATTCAACAAATCATTGACTATCCCATTCGATCCATTACAGGTAAGATTTATGGGGATGTGTCTATGAAAGACTCTCTTTACTGGGGACATGGATGGGCTTGGGATGACACACCGAGTGCGTTTCAACCTCATTTGTCTCCTTTAATGTATTGTAAGGGTGTAGTGGCTTACACCGTTATCCCTACTGTTGCAGGAGAGACTGCCACAGTGAAATGTACTCCTCAAAGCTCCTATTACCGCATTCAGAACGAGACACAAAGTAACACTCCGAAAGCCGGTAATTTTCAGCTGACACGTGATTGGATGAACAACAGCAATACATTATTAATCAAAGGCAATGTGGCAGAGAAAAAACAGGGAAAAATCAATCTCCATCACCCTGAAGTTTACTTTATTCACTCTTTTGTAGAAAAGTTATTGCGTAACCAGGTTTCTTGTTCAGGAGCTTATGCTTTTAAAACTTTCAATAAAGAAGAGGAAGTAACCAAGCTGGCCGAACAGCGTACTCCTTTTACTAAAGTATTGAAGGAGATGATGAAGGAAAGCGATAATTTGAATGCAGAAGCGACATTCTATCGTGTGGCTAAACAAAGTAGTGGTAAAAATAGGGCTGAAACAGCTGATGGACTTACTGCTATTCAACAAGTCATTAAAAAGACTGGGCTTGATCCTAAAAACTACAGACTTGCCGATGGTTCAGGACTATCTAACTACAATTACATCTCCCCCGAACTGTTAGTTGCATTTCTTAAATACGCCTATGCCGATACTGAGATTTTTCAAAAACTCTATAAATCGCTTCCTATTGCGGGTATAGATGGTACACTCAGTTATAGAATGGGAAAAGGAAAGACCTTTAAGAATGTACACGCAAAAACAGGCGCAATTAGTGGAATTTACACGCTGGCAGGTTATTTAAAAGCCAAAAACGGACATGAAATAGCGTTTGCTATTATGAATCAAAATGCCTTAGGAGGACAGAAACCTCGCTCTTTTCAGAACGAGGTTTGTCGCATATTATGTGAATAGAGATTTTGTTAATCTCTATTCCATCCATTCCCTTTTATTTTATGAAATCACTCCAACGGGTATTTCGCATATCACCGGTATGATTCAATGTACTATGCATTGCCAAAGCAGCTTCCATAACGTGTGGAGTTTGTGCTTTATTTCCTGCAAGTTTTAAGTAATCCCATAACAACTCTTTATAATCTGGATGTGCACATTTTTCAATAATCTCTTGCGCACGTTCTTTAGGTCCTTTACCTCTTAAGTCGGCTACACCTTGTTCTGTTGCAATGATATTTACTGAATGCTCACTATGATCCAAATGAGAAACCATGGGTACTATGGCACTGATCTTACCCTCTTTAGCTACTGAAGGACAAGTAAAGATAGAGATATAGGCATTACGGGTAAAATCGCCCGAGCCTCCAATACCATTCATCATGCGAGTACCTCCAATGTGAGTCGAGTTGGCATTACCATAGATATCAACCTCAATGGCTGTATTGATGGAAATAACGC
>CAZGUI010000137.1:0-4674 GCA_964528875.1 uncultured Bacteroides sp.
GCGAAAAAACCCCGAGGTGGCTATCCTAAACCGCTATACAGGCAACAGTCTAAAATTTTACGATACTTTGACTAATCCAAGCAGCAGCTATAATGGCATTGGACTTTTTGGAAAAACAGTAGACTCCAAACTATATGCCGAGGGTTTTAGCGAGGAATTTGATGCGGACTCTTTAATATACGAAGGTTTTGAAAGCAAAGATAATATTTTAAATCAGTTAAATAACATCAAGGATGAGCTTGGCAGGAATATTGATAACTTAGAGGCCGGTGTGTCCGGTACTTTTCACAATAACTGGCATACCCATACCGTAAGTGCAGGCGATGCCGAAGCTGGGTTTCGTGATGAAGAGGAATTTGAAGTAATGTCCTATTCTATAATAAAGCTAAAGAAGGAAAATACTACCATAATAAAGCAGGCCGGAAAAAAGAAGGACTACCAAACCAAGCCCCGTATCGGAAATGGCGAATTTGCATCGCTACGCTATCATAAGGATTACCCATTGATACTGCAGCTTGGCAGAAGTGTAACCTATTATAGTCCTTATAGAGAGTTTTGTACCTGTGGCGGCCATCATGTTGAAAAAGTCGTGGTGGCATTTAGAGACCAAAGAGCTCCCCAAATCAGTGAGGTCTATATGGAAGAGGAAAAAGGGGGAGAAAAGAAATATGAAAATATCTATAAGAATACTCAGCATGGGGAGTATAGGGAGGACTTAGTTTTTGGAGAAGGTAAAGAAATAAAGATAAAAATTAAATATGATGAGCCGATTCGTTTTGCTGACGATAGCGCAGTAGACAAGGAAGATTTATATGTAAGACTTGTCGTTGACGGAGCTGTTGAGGGATCAGGGGATAGCATCCACCCTAAAGCTTATTTAACAAAATTAGATGAAGATACCCTATATTTTAGCCATACAGTGCCGGCGGATCCAAAGGTTAACTATACTATATCCCAAATAGACCTTTCCCCCCTCATAGGCACAGGAATTCCTTTAAAACAGGTGGGGCCGGTAGCACAGTATGAGAAAAAGAAAATCTTGGGAGTAGAGATTGATGTAATTAAAGGCTGGGAGGACGGCTCCTTTGAGGTTGAAGTACCATCGGATGTGCAGGAAAAAGCTTTAGGCTTTACCGAATCATCATCCTATATCACAGATTTGGCAGGCAACGCCATTAATAATGAACTTATTATACCTACCTTCCCTTTTTATATCGATACGCAGGGTGTAGAGGTGACAGAGATTGTTCCAAACTTTTCTTCAAGGCATTATTATGAGATTAAAGATATGTTGGAAAAGACAAATCCTTATGATGTGGACTACCCGGATAAGAGCGACACTCATATAGGTACGAACTCAATTTTTAACTTTAATATTACCTTTAATAAGACCTTGGCTATAGATGAGTTGGGAAAAAGTAAATATAGCGAACCTTATACAAACTTAATTGCTACAACAAATATGAAGAAAGATGGCGAGTTTATTAGTCTAAAAAGCAAGCGTGCCAACCAAAGAGGGCCTATAAAGAACCTTGTAACCACCATTAGTTTTGAAAATTCACCTCTTTTAGACTCAGGAGTAACCTGTGATGATGAGGATGGAATCCTTCGTGTTACAGGTATTAGCTATGTTGACAATACCTCGCCCCTAAAGGATAAAAGCGGCAATGAAGTTTCGTTAGGCAGTATAAATAGCAATTTGATGACCAAGGCATTATATCTTGATAATAAATATGCCGAAGTAACTACGACTTTAATTCCAAACGGTGATGATACATATAGCCCTGTGTTTATTACGGTTGGAGGAGAAAATAGGGCATTTAGATTTCCCTTTGTAGTAGAAGATATAGGCCCTACAGCTTCCGGCGTAAATGGGCTTACAGGCAAATTCCGCTGGGTAAAGACAACAGAAACCTCTGCAGTTATAGCAGAAAATTGGCCTTTTGAATATATTATTACTGCAAGGACAAGTTTGGACGGGACAGAGGACTGGTTAAAGGGATATATGGGCTGTAAGGAGTATAAATTTACACAGATAGAGGGAGCCAACCACTATCTCTATATCCGACCTGTGGCAGGGGAGGAGTACAGCCTTTTTGATACAGATCTCCAGTTTCAAGCCTTAGATTATGCAGGCAATAAACGGGAGTGGAACGACTGGATTTCCTTTCCCATAGATGTTGTTTGGGAGGAACAGCCGCCAACTGCATCACCGGGTGAAGTTAGACGAAAATTGGATGAAAGCGGAGACAAAGGCACTATAGAGGTGGATATTATGCTTCAGGGCCGGTCAGCCCTTAAAGAAGCATTTTATCTATGGAATAATAGCGAGGAATTACCGGATAATCCTTCATGGAAGGATGCGCCTATAAGCTTTGCATCAGGCAATAAAGAGGGCAAGATTACGGCAACAAAAACAGTAGCGGCTGCAGTTTATGGTTCAGGGTTAAATGTAGGAGAAAGCTTTTCTCAGTATCTCTGGGTTAAGGTCTCTGATATATCTGATAATGAACTTATAGATAATATGGGTCTTTATGAGTACAACTTGACTCAAGTAGGCTATGAATTAGGCTGTACTTCAGCAATTACTGATAAGGCATCCATAAAGGTTGAAAAAATAGATAGTGGCGGATCATTAGTCCTTATGGTGAAGGATCCGGACACAACAGATGAATATTTTGTCCGTGTATTCGATGATACTGTAGCAGGACAAGAAGAATATTATCGTGAAGCCTTTAATTTTGGCACAAGTTGGCTACGGATGAAAGTGACTGAGGAAAACAGCAAATACAGATTCGAATATATTGAAAGTGGCAATAAAGACTATATCAATAGAATAGCAGGGAAACCAAGTAACAGTGATCGCCCCTACTTTAGTGGCAACTTACAGGTCACTGTGCTTTCAGGTAGAAATGAAGCATTTGAATTTAAAACCATAAGTGGTCTAAGTATTAAATACCCTTTGCAGGCAGGGAGTGATTCACATCCTGTAGCCAAGGAGACTGTTGCCCTAAGGGTATCTCATAATAATGAGGATAAGCCCACGGACACCTTCCCTAATATGAGCTTTTCACCAATCCAAACAATCAATACAAAACCGGAATGGAATGATGATGAATATTTCTGGTCTCAGGAAGATCTTCCCTTCCTATCCACAGCAGAGGGAGTAGAATTTACTGTGGACTTAAGAGAGGACAAATACGGCTGGAATTATGAGGATATTGATTTTGCCAATTCATATATTGAACTTCTGTATTTAGAAGGGCAATATGAGATAATCTCTAAAGCTTATCTTTCATCGGGAGCTAAACAAGTAGTAGTCTTTCCATATGCTGAATATAAACGAGGGAATTATAGAGTTACTCTTTATGTAAAATGCCATGTGGGAAAAGATTATGAAATTATGCTAAGTGATTCTGAAGGAACTTATCAGACTATGTATATTGATCCTACTCCGGCATCCACAGACTTTGGTGTAAGCTCTCTAACCTATACACCAAGGGGAAGTCAATTTAAGGAGAGCTATTATTCCCACGGATTGCTTGACGAAGAGTATTTCAATTGGGAGATAGATGCTTACAGCAACGACCAAGTAATATATCTCCCTGCTCATATGCCGGAATGGCCCAATATATTAACAGTGGAAATAAATGATTATGAAAACCTACCTCAACATGGGGTCAAGATATGGAATATTACTACAGGAGGCAGTGCAGAAGATGCGGAATTTTCCTCAAGTCAAAGCTATGACCGCTCTTTCTACCTTACAGTTTGGGATACAGTTGGAGAAGCCCAAAATGAAGGCGGCGTAAGCACAGAAGGGTCTATGACAAAAACTAAATTAGGTTTGGTGAATAATCAAGATAATTTAATAGCTGTTCAGGTCTGTAATAGAAACGGGCTAAACTCTCAAATAAAATACTATACTATTCACCCTGTGGATGAAGAAGTAAAGGGTAGCACCAGTGTTAGCTTAGGTGAAGATGGCAGCAATGTGGTGGGTCAGGGAAATGTAATCTTTACCCCGGAACCGGGTCAATTGATGGACGGTGTTCGTGTTTTTGCAACAGCAATAGATTCTAAAGCAACTGAGTGGAAAGGTGTGCCCCGGGAGATGGCAGCCCAATATGACGGGACCTATACTTGCCCCTTGACCGTAGGTCATAATTGGTATTATATCTACAGCATAGATAAATACGGAAATCTTAATTTGTACGATATAACAATTTCAGGTCAGCAATCAACATTTGATCCCCCGATTGGTATATTGGATAAAGAGCCACCGGTAGTTACTTATTCAGATAGTTCTGCAGGTGAGGGAATGTATGAAGCAATATTTAAGATAGAGGATGCTACTATAAATGCTTATAAATTTAAGCAAGTGGGCGGCCGAGAATATGTTTATATACCTTTAGATATAAGTCTATACTTTGATTCGGCTTACACAGAAGTCCTTGGTGTGCAGGAAGGCATGAGCTTGGATCTTAGGATAAATGAAAATAAATATGAATATGTCTGGACAACAAAGGGTGTGAACCCAATGGGTATTTATGAGGTAAAGGCAGAGCGCAAGGGCGAAGCCTATGAGCAGTATTTAGAAGTTACAGTCAAGGGTGCAGTACCCCATAAAGAAAATGTTTCTTCTTATAGTCCTACTCTTTACATGGATGTTAG
>CAZGUI010000138.1:0-4620 GCA_964528875.1 uncultured Bacteroides sp.
ATATACTCTAATGATGGAGAAAGAAGTAAACTGTAGTTTTATCGGACACTAAAGGAACCCAACAGAAGATTTGCTTCTGTTGGGTTCTGTTATGAGAGGTTTCGCCAATATTTCCGACACAACACCTGCTAAAGGCAATGAATAAAGCTATAGTAGATTTTTTACTCCTACTTTTGTTTATTCTTTTTCATATATAAATAAACTATAAATGGTGGTGTAATAGCTACCGATAAGAATATACCCGAAAGTATGAAATCTTTGTTAAAAAAGAAACCATAAACTGTTATTAAAATAGATATAACATAGATAACTATGTATGCAATAATGTATTTATCCATTTTCAAAAAATTAACACATAATTTCGCTCATAGCCCAAAACACTAATGATACAGCTCCACCAGCAAGTGGATGAAGCATACCAAATCCAATACTCCAGGGCAGACTCGCAGCCATTATAGAACCACTACACCCAACTGATTTAGATCTAGTTTCAACGGACAAATTTCCAAAAATATCTGGATTATAGGATAGTACTGAAAAAGTTTCATTATTTATATTTCCTCCTACTGTTAAATAATCAGTATTATCTAACTTATTAACTTTGGCAACAACATCATCGTTTGTAGTTGAAATAGATATTTTTTTAACATTCAATATTATACCGTTCTCATCTTCATAAAAAGCTAAAATATTATTAGGATTAGTTTTACTTCTAACCATAAATACTTTTCCGTCTTTTTCTGTGGATGTTACGACTTCCTGGTTTGTTATATCAAATTCAGTTAAAATGTGATTTAATTGGCTATATGAACGAGTTTCCGATGACATATTAAGCATATTAAGTTCATATTCCAATCCCTCTATTAACTTATCTCCTATTTCCGTTGAGGATTGAGAAACACAGGTAATAACTGATTGATCTTTTTGATTGGGATTATTAGAATCAATAATAACATCCTCATTTGTACACGAATGTAAAAATATAAACATTCCTGCAATTAAAAGTTAAGTAATTGTTCTCATATCATTTTCTTTTAAATTAAAAATCAGTAATTAACTCATACACCCTTGCGCAAGGTATCAAAAATTAAAACTGAAATTTAAAACCCGAATATATTAAACAATTACTACTAATGCAAGACTTTATATAGACAATTATATATAAATTTAACATTTTATCAACAATTTCATTTTCTATTAATTTAAAATTATTTCAATTCTTTGACTGATTTATAGACTATTCACACCACATAACTATGTATTTATATAACTATGTATTTATATAACTATGTATAAATAAAACTATACAATAAAGTCACAAAAAAAAAGAGGAAGTTAAAATAACTTCCTCTTTAGAAAAGCAGAAAAAAATTTACAATCTTAATTGATCCATAAAAAAAATGAAAAATTTCATATTACGCATATATATGCAAAAATACCTTATAAAAAATGAGGGTAGAAAAATATTTAATATTCAATAATAATATTATATTTGATTCATTAAATAACTTATTCATAATATGAAAAGTGTCTTATTTTTTATACTCAAAATCTCAATGGCTCTATTATGGTTTATTATCAGCTTCCCTTTTTCTGTGATTGGATCAACTTTAAACAGATCTGCAGTACAAGGAAATAAAAGGAATAAAGACAATGAATATATATATTATGACATATACGACAATAAGAATTACAAAAAGTAATCTTCAACCTTTTTATTAGTAAACAAGATATAATTTTTTATAGGGTTTATAATAGTTATAGGATTTATCAATTTGTTTTCACAACGTACCGTTAAATGTAAATGATCTCCTGTACTTCTCCCTGTATTCCCTGTGATTCCTATTTTATCTCCTGCATTAATAATATCTACTTTTTTAAGAAAACAAGTATATAAATGTGCATAAGATATAGTATATATTCCGTGTTCTATCATAATATAATTTTCTACTTTTTTTTGTTTCTTCTTTTGAAGTTATTAGCATATCAAGACCTTTGCTTTTTCCTATATCTAATGGGTTTGTAAATTTTTTCTTATTCATTCTTTTATTTTTACTCCAAATCACCCTTTTAACATTACTTTTTCCTTCTTCTATCACCCCTATTCAAGGATTGTGAACAGAGTTTACCATTCAGAACCGAAGGTCTGTCAGTCTAGGATTCAAGGGAATTAAGTTCTATACCGATTTATTGTAAAATCTAAAAAGTAACCTTTCTTACTCTCCTATTCATTAGATATAAAAACTACGATTGAATATAGTAAACTCATCAATTCAATAATTTTTAAAAACAGAAATCCCCACGATTTCCTTTTTCACATGCAAAATCGAAGGGATTATATTTCAATAAATCAATGTTAGTCTTTGTTGATTCACAAAATCACATTTATCTAACATCTATTATTTCACAATGTATTTGTTACTCTATTAATCAAAATGCTTTTTCCAACGATCACCTTTATTCCTCTTCGGTCCTCTAGCTGAAGTGTATCCTCTGGCTGAACGACTAGGTTTGTGTTTCTTAGCTGGTACAGTCTCCCCTTTACTATCAGCGAATTCAACCGTTATTTTGTTGCTTTTCCAACGTTTATTATTGAGCAAATCTACCACAAAAGCCGCTTCCCCCTCTTCCACTTCAAAGAAAGAGAAGTTACGCATAATGTCTATACGACCTAGGTTAATACGTTTTCGAGCATGGTTATTGATTAGATCCAATAACGAAGCTGGAGCAAACTGATCGTTACGTCCCAAGCTGATAAAGATACGTTTGTATCCCGCTTCGGGTGTACGTTCTCCTTTCTGTTTTGACCGTGACGATGAATCTTCTCTACTTCCTCTTCCATCTACTGCTGTTTCAATAACATCATTATCTTTATAGTAATCCAATAGAGTATTGAATTGCATAGATATGATACGTTGTATAAGCTCCTCTTTGGTTAAATCCTCCATCATTTGATAAGCTATGGGAATGATGTTTTGGATCTGTTCGTGATTAACCTCTACATGTTGTATATTATCGATGGCATATAACAATTGTTTCTCACAAATGGCAGTTCCTGTAGGTACTGTTTCGTGCTTAAACTTTTTACCTATGATGCGCTCAATGTTACGCAATTTTCCCTTTTCTCTTAAATTACAGATGGCAATGGATACCCCTGTTCTTCCGGCTCTTCCGGTACGTCCACTTCGGTGTGTATAGCTTTCCGTATCTTCGGGTAAACTATAGTTTATAATGTGGGTTAAATGATCCACATCTAAACCTCGTGCAGCCACATCGGTTGCCACTAAGAGTTGTAAGTGTTTTAACCTAAACTTCTGCATCACGGCATCGCGCTGAGCTTGGGATAGGTCGCCGTGCAAACAGTCTGCATCGTATCCATCCCTTATCAACTTTTCCGCAATTTCCTGAGTTTCCTTTCGGGTACGACAGAAAACAATGCTGTAAATATCAGGATGAAAATCGGCAATACGCTTCAATGTGGCATACTTATCCTTGGCTTGTACCGTATAGGCTATATGCTCTACAGTAGATGTAGACTCATTTTTCCGACCAATGGTAATCTCCTTAGGGTTATTCAAATAGTTTTTCGCAATAGCGGCTATCTCCCGACTCATTGTAGCAGAGAATAACAGCATATTTCGTTCTTTGGGTACTTCGGCTAAAATCTCATTGATGCTCTCAGTAAATCCCATATTTAACATCTCATCAGCCTCATCTAACACTACACTATGAACCGTTTTCAGTGATACGGCTTTGCGTTTCATCAAGTCAATTAATCGCCCGGGAGTTGCTACAATAATATGTGCTCCTCGTTTGATGGCTTTTATTTGTGCCTCAATGGATGCACCGCCATATACTGCTACTACATGTAAACCTTTTACATATTTTGCATATTGTATTAGGTCTTCTGTAATTTGCAAACACAACTCACGTGTAGGTGCTAAAATTAAAGATTGTGGAAAGGGGATATTTGTATCTGTTTTTTGTACGATGGGAAGTCCAAAAGCTGCCGTTTTTCCGGTTCCGGTTTGGGCTAAAGCTACTATATCATTATTTTCTCCAAGTAAATACGGTATAACCTCTTGTTGTACCGGCATGGGGTTTTCAAATCCCATTTCTTTAATTGCCTGATGTATCTCTTTAGATACTCCAAGCATTTCAAATGTATTCATCAAATATATTTCTCGTTAAATTCGGTGCAAAGGTACGATAATTAACGAGTTATCTCTCTTATTCCATCAAATTTGTTACATCGAAACTTGAATTAAAAGCGTCTTTTAAAAAATATTTTTAAAGAAAAATATGTATTTATGATGAATTTCTATTGAAAACTCCTTGTATATTGTAATGGGGTTCTTGATTAAAAAGCTTATATCTCTTGTTTCTAGCTGACTTCGAACACTGAAAATAAGAGATATAGGTTTAGATGTAATCCTTCCCATTTTTGAAGCTATTCTAAAATAAGGAATTATGAAATAACACAATCCGGTATTATTTCTGTGTATGTGGATAATCAATGGTATAATGCAATCCACGACTCTCTTTTCGTTCCATGGCTTGTCTCATAATCAGATACCCCACATTTACCATATTTCTCAACTCACAAATTTCGCGTGAAAC
>CAZGUI010000139.1:0-4572 GCA_964528875.1 uncultured Bacteroides sp.
ACAGATTAAGAAAGCATACGAAGTGGCAAAGTCACGCTATGCAAGTTTAGGTGTAAACACAGATCAAGTAATTGAAACGCTAAACAATCAATCAATCTCGATTCATTGCTGGCAAGGCGATGATGTAATTGGATTTGAAAATCCCGATGGTGAACTAACGGGAGGAATTCAAACAACTGGAAATTACCCAGGGAAAGCACGCAACATAGAGGATCTGAGGAATGATCTGGAAAAAGTTATTTCACTCTTACCCGGAAGTCATAGAATTAGTCTTCACGCAATCTATGGAGATTTTGGAGGTGAGTTTGTTGATCGTGATAAAATTGAACCAAAACATTTTCAAAGCTGGATTGACTGGGCTAAGAAGAATAATGTTAAGCTCGACTTCAACTCTACATTTTTCTCGCATGAAAAAAGTAGTAGTGGATACACATTATCTAGTTTTGATCCCGAGATTCGTAAATTTTGGAAAGATCACCTTCAACAATGTCGTAAAATAGCCGCTGAAATTGGTAAACAACAAGGAGATGCATGTATTCATAATATCTGGATTCCGGATGGCGAAAAGGATAAAACAGTTTCTCGTTATGAGCATAGAAGATTACTAGAAGAATCACTGGATGAGGTTCTTGCAGAAAAAATAAGCACTGAATACCTTAAAGACTGTGTAGAATGCAAGCTATTTGGTATCGGTAGCGAGAGCTATGTTGTAGGTTCTCACGAGTTCTACATGGGATACACAGTAAAGAACAACATGATGCTAACTCTTGATGCAGGCCACTTTCATCCAACTGAAACTATATCTGATAAACTTTCAACAATGCTATTGTTTGTGCCTGAGATAAATTTGCATGTAAGCAGGCCTGAGCGTTGGGATAGTGATCATGTTATTATACTAAACGATGAATTATTGGCAATTTCACAGGAAATAGTACGTTCGGGTCAGATGGATAGAATTCATGTGGGACTCGACTATTTTGATGCATCCATAAATCGTGTTGGTGCATACGTTGTAGGTATCAGATCACAACAGAAAGCAATACTACAGGCACTGTTAGAGCCAACTGACACTTTGATACAGTTTGAGAAAGACAACAGGAACTTTGAACGTATGGCTTATCTAGAAGAGCTTAAATCAATGCCATGGAGCGACATTTATAATTACTACTGCTTACAACAGAATGTTGCAGTGGCTAACGATTATATTAAAGAGATACAAGATTACGAGGCAAATATTACCTCAAAAAGAGTTTAATAGATGATTGCAATTATTGGTTTACTTATTATTGCAGTGGGAAGTATGGGCCAATCGAGCTCATACGTTCCCATTAATAAGATAAAAGAGTGGTCGTGGGAAAACTTCTGGTTAACACAAGGAATATTTGCATGGTTAATTTTCCCATTCCTAGGAGCTCTCCTTTCAATCTCTTTGCCCGAAATGCTTGAAGTGTACAGAGTTAATTCTTCTGCCACTTTTCAATCCATAGGATTCGGAGTACTTTGGGGTATAGGCGGTCTCACCTTTGGGTTAAGCATGCGTTACCTCGGAGTGGCATTAGGACAGTCGGTTGCACTTGGAACTACCGCTGCGCTAGGGACTCTAATTCCTGCTATGCTTACTGGTGATCTTTTTACTACTAAGGGGTTAATTTTACTATTAGCTGTTGCTGTTACTTTAGTTGGTATTACATTGGTTGGATTTGCAGGTAGCCTCCGGTCTAAAAACATGACTGAAGAAGAGAAAAAGAAGGCAATTAAAGACTTTGCATTAAAAAAAGGTTTGTTAATTGCCTTGTTATCCGGAATTATGAGTGCATGCTTTAACTTAGGATTGAATGCAGGTTTACCAATAAGAGAGGCAGTAGTAAGTGGAGGTGCATCAGATCTTTTCGCTCAAAACCCTGTAACACTTTTAGTAACAATGGGGGGATTTATAACCAACCTGATATACTGTTTATATATGAATTATAAAAACAAAACAGGTGGTGAGATTAGACACTCTTCAAAGCAGGTATTGATAAACAATTTACTTTTTTGTGCATTAGCTGGACTACTTTGGTATTCACAATTCTTTGGATTGGGAATGGGTCAAAGTTTCTTCGAACCCGACAGCGTAATGATGGCTTTCTCTTGGAGTATTTTAATGTCATTAAATGTTGTGTTCAGTAATGTATGGGGTATAATTCTTAAAGAGTGGGTAGGAGCAGGAAAAAAAGCTATTACTTTTTTAGTATTAGGAATGATTATACTTATTATATCTTTAATTATACCAAATTTGTTTTAGTGCTTAGCACTTTCCATTAATTTATTCTCAAAACTGTAGTACTTGAACAAACAATGTGGTTGCGAACCACATTGTTTGTTCTTCTATTTTGTTATATTTGTCATCAGATTACTTATATAAGATATACATCATGAGATACAACGATTTTGGGATAGATTTTAAATATCTTTTAGTAAATGAGAGGGACAAGATATTTGGCATTACTGTAAATACTGTAGGTTTTCAACCAATAGCACCCAATACAGCTTATCCTTCTACTGATCATCCAAAAAGCTACTATTTCAACCCCTCTAATGGTCGTGTATTATCAGAATTTCAAATACTTTATATAAGTAAAGGTAAGGGCACTTTTAAATCTGATTCTACAAAAAAAACTTTAATTAATAAAGGAACTATTCTACTTCTTTTCCCCGGACAATGGCATACCTATAGCCCTTCTAAAGAGAGCGGCTGGAATGAATACTACATAGGTTTTGAAGGCTCTGCAATTGATAATTTAGTAAAGAATGAATTTATAAGTCGGAACAATCAAGTACTAGACATAGGATCTAATGAAGATCTGGTTAATCTATATTCTAGTGCCATTCAAGTAGCAAAAGAGGATAAAAAATCGGCACAACAATATCTTGCAGGAATTGTATTACATATAATCGGTATGGTACTCTCCTATTCTCAAAACAGAAATTTTGATATAAATAATACCAGCGATGTATTAGAAAAAGCTAAGATTATTATGACTGAAAATATTTACCGTCAAATAGATATTCAAGAGATTGCATCTAAATTAGGCACTAGCTATTCTTGGTTCAGAAAAGCTTTTAAAGAATATACTGGCTATGCACCAGCACAATATTTTCAAGAAATTAAGCTTAGAAAAGCTAAAGAATTGCTTGCAGAGACCAACCTTTCAATTAAAGAAATTGCATTTAAACTCGATTTTAGCTCGTACGAATACTTCCTATCATTTTTCAGAAAAAGAGTTGGACAAACACCACTGGTATATAGAAACTCAAGAACTTAAAAATGAGACTCTAATTAAAAATAAAATTAAAGCAAACTACAGATGATTATTTCAACCACACTACTTAAATATAGACGTATACTATTAATCCTTTTTGTATTATTAAATAGTTCTAACCTTTATCCTAAAAACCCACAAAGCTCACTTTCTGTAGAAAATCTTAATATCAATATGCTGTTTAATGCAGAACAGGTATATATTAATGGTTACCCAGCTGTTACTCAACTTCATGAAACAGTTAATCAAAAAGAAAATTTACAGTTTGCAAATATAAGTACTAAAAAACCCGTTCTTGGATGGATTATTAAAAGCGAAACAACCAACACAAGTCAAACAGCATACCAAATCCATATAGCAAGTGCTTTAGACAACCTATTAAATGACAATCCCGATGTATGGGATTCAGGAAAAGTCAATAGTTCTAAGTCTTCTAACATCATTTATAAGGGATTACCACTTGAACCTGAAAGTATTTACTTCTGGAAAGTAAAAGTTTGGGATAATCATGGAAATGAATCTACATTCTCTGAGCCTTCTCAATTCATAACAGCCAAAACACTCACAAATTATGCAACGGACAGACACCCTGTTCAGAAACAGGACGAGCATCCAGTTGAGATTGAAAAGTTTGATGATACAATTCATTTTGCAGATTTTGGCAAATCAGCTTTTGGTAGAATTAGAATAAATTTGTTTTCTGAGACTGGCACCGATACAATTACACTCCATTTGGGTGAATCTCAAATAGATGGCAGGGTTAATCGTGAACCAGGAGGTTCAATTCGTTATTCGCAGTACACTATAGTTCCAAAAAGTGGATTAAATAGCTATGTAGTAACAATAAAACCCGATGAAAGAAACACTGGTTCTCAGGCCATTCTAATACCCGAACATATTGGTGAAGTTACACCTTTTAGATATTGCGAAATTGAGAACTATAAATACCCCCTTCAGGTTAAAGACATCATAAGAGAAACGGCTTATTACCCTTTCGATGAAACAGATTCTTATTTTATCAGTTCAGATACTATACTGAATCAGATTTGGGATTTATCAAAATATTCAATAAAAGCAACTTCATTTCTTGGTGTTTATGTAGATGGTGACAGGGAACGGATTCCATACGAAGCAGATGTAACAATAAACCAACTTTCGCACTACAGTATTGCACGCGAATACAATATGGCAAGATACACACATGAGTATTTAATTAACAACCCTACTTGGCCAACAGAATGGATATTGCAATCTGTATTAATTGCTTGGG
>CAZGUI010000140.1:0-4554 GCA_964528875.1 uncultured Bacteroides sp.
AACAACTGTAACAAGGTGTTTCACTTTATTCACCATACCAAGAATAGATGGAGTAACCTGATGCTCAACAACTTGATTCATTTTACGCAAACCCAATGCATCTAAAGTTCTTTTTTGATCCTTAGGAGCACCAATTCTGCTTTTTGTTTGTTTAATTTTTATTGTTGCCATTTTTCTTTAATTATCCATTAAATACTTTATCCATACTCACACCTCTATTCTGAGCAACCATTCTAGCGTCTCTCATCATTGATAAAGCTAAAACTGTTGCTTTAACTAAATTATGAGGATTCGATGACCCTTTAGACTTTGCTAGAACGTCAGTTATACCTGCACTCTCTAAAACGGCACGCATCGCACCACCTGCAACAACTCCTGTACCGTGAGAAGCTGGTTTAATAAAAACCTCTGCACCAGAAAAACGAGCAATTTGTTCATGAGGAACCGTTCCTTTAAGAACAGGAACTTTAATTAAATTTTTCTTTGCAGCTTCAACACCTTTAGCAATTGCAGCAGGAACTTCACCAGCTTTACCTAAGCCCCAACCAATTAAACCGTTTTCGTCACCAACAACCACAATAGCAGTAAAACTAAAAGTTCTACCTCCTTTTGTAACTTTAGTTACACGATTAATTGCGACTAATCTATCTTTTAGTTCAGCATCGTTTGATACTTGTACTCTCTTATTTTTTGCCATAACGATTAAAATTTAAGTCCTCCTTTACGAGCTGCTTCAGCAACCTCTTTAACACGTCCATGATATAAATAACCATTACGATCAAAAACAACAGTAGTAACTCCAGCATCTAATGCCAACTTAGCTATTGTTTCACCAACTTTTGTCGCTTGTTCTTTTTTCGTGATTTTCTCATCCATTCCTAAAGAAGAAGCTGCCATTAAAGTTGTTCCGGCTAAATCATCAATTAGCTGTACATAAATTTGCTTATTGCTTCTAAACACACACATACGAGGACGAGAAGCAGTTCCAGAAACTTTGCTTCGAACTCTATATTTTATTTTTTTACGTCTTTCTATTTTGGATATCATAATACTATAGTTTTAGCAAATTATTTACCAGAGGCTGCTGTTTTACCAGATTTTCTACGAATCTCTTCACCAACAAACTTAACTCCTTTTCCTTTATAAGGCTCAGGTTTACGGAAAGAGCGTATTTTGGAACAAATCTGACCTAACAATTGCTTATCACATGACTCAAGAGTAATAAGAGGATTCTTATTTCTTTCAGTTTTAGCTTCAACAGTCACCTCGGGTGGTAATTGCATATATATAGCGTGAGTAAACCCTAAAGATAATTCTAACAAATTACCTTGGTTTGTTGCACGAAATCCAACACCAACTAATTCTAGTTCTTTTTTATAGCCTTCAGAAACACCTGTTATCATGTTCGCAATTAACGAACGATATAAACCATGGTAAGCTCTTGACTGCTTATCATCAGCCTTTCTATTTACTACAATCTCGTTATCTTCAATCTTCAACTCAACTTTAGGATCTACTTGTTGAGTCAATTCACCTTTTGGTCCTTTAACGGTTACAACATTGTTATCTACTGTTACTGTAACTCCGGCAGGTATACTAATGGGTAATTTTCCTATTCTTGACATTTCTAAATCCTCCTATTAATATACATAACATAACACTTCACCACCAACCTTTAAGTTGCGTGCTTCTTTGTCTGTTATTACTCCTTGAGATGTAGATATTATTGCAATACCTAAACCATTAATCACTCTAGGCATATCTTTATAACCGGCATATTTTCTCAAACCAGGTTTAGATACCCTAATTAATTTTCTTATCGCGTTAACATTATTAACGTGATCATACTTAAGGGCTATTTTTATAGTCCCTCTTAATCCATCATCTACAAACTTATAATTAAGAATGTAGCCTTTTTCAAAAAGGATCTTTGTGATCTCTTTTTTCAAATTCGAAGCAGGAATATCTACCACACGATGTTTCGCATTGATAGCATTACGTAACCTCGTTAGGTAATCAGCTATTGGATCTGTCATATAATTAAAAATTAAATTGATCAGGAAACCCTGACAATATTTAAATAAAATAAAATTTACCAGCTTGCTTTCTTAACTCCTGGAATAAGTCCATGTGATGCCATTTCACGAAATTGGATTCTAGAAATGCCAAATTGACGCATATATCCTCTAGAGCGTCCTGTAATTTGACATCTATTTCTCATACGTACAGGCGAAGCATTTTTAGGTAAAGCTTGTAGAGCTTCATAATCTCCCTCAGCCTTCAACTGTTCGCGTTTTGCGGCATACTTGTCTACTAATCTAGCTCGCTTTACCTCACGAGCTTTCATTGATTCTTTTGCCATATCTTAATCTTTTCTTACTTCTTTAAAAGGCAGACCAAACTCTTTAAGTAGAGCATAACCTTCCTCATCTGTTTCAGCAGAAGTTACAAAGGTAATATTCATTCCTAAAATTTTAGACACATCATCCAAATTTATTTCAGGAAATACAATTTGTTCCTCTACACCTAGAGTGTAGTTTCCCCTACCATCAAACTTACTATTTATACCTCTAAAGTCACGGATACGTGGAAGAGCCACTCTCACTAGACGCTCAAGAAACTCATACATTCTTTCACGACGAAGTGTAACCATAACACCAATAGGCATTTTTTTACGTAATTTAAAATTCGAGATATCTTTCTTCGAAACAGTTACAACTGCTTTTTGTCCAGTAATAGCTGTTAATTCATCTACAGCAACATCAATAATCTTTTTATCAGCAACAGCCATTCCTAACCCTTGATTGACTACAATCTTTTTAAGAACGGGCACTTGCATTGTTGATGAGTACTGAAACTTTGACATCAATGCAGGAACAATGCGCTCTGCATATTCATTCTTTAGGCTTGCAGTATTTTCTACTATACTCATTACTTAATCTCCTCTCCTGATTTTTTAGAATAACGAACTAATGTTCCCTCAGAACTTTTTTTTCTTCCAACGCGTGTTGGTTTTCCTGATTTAGGATCAACCAAACTTAAATTTGAAACATGTATAGGTGCTTCTTGTTTTATAATTCCACCTTGTGGGTTTTGAGCACTTGGCTTAGCACTTTTAGATACCATGTTCACTCCTTCAACAATCGCACGATTTTCATCAACAAGTACCTTTAATACACGAGCGGTAGTTCCTTTATCTTCACCAGCATTCACATAAACTGTGTCGCCTTTCTTTATATGTAATTTACTCATTACTCTTCTTATTTTGAAAATTATAGCACTTCAGGTGCAAGTGACACAACCTTCATGTTTTTTGCACGAAGCTCTCTTGCCACAGGTCCAAAAATACGACTTCCTCTAATCTCTCCAGCACTATTCAACAACACACATGCATTATCATCAAAACGTATATATGAACCGTCGGCACGTCGAATTTCTTTCTTTGTACGCACAATAAGTGCTTTAGAAACTGTACCTTTTTTTACATCACTAGATGGAATAACACTTTTAACAGTAACTACAATTACGTCTCCTACTGAAGCGTAACGACGACCTGTTCCACCTAAAACACGGATACACATGGCCTCTCTTGCACCACTATTATCACAAACTGTAAGTCTAGATTCTACTTGTATCATGATTACTTAGCTCTTTCAATTATAGTTACTAGTCTCCATCTCTTAGATTTGCTCAAAGGACGAGTTTCCATAATGCGTACAGTATCTCCTATATTGCATTCATTCTTTTCATCGTGAGCATAGTACTTCTTCGTTTTTCTAACGAATTTTCCATACATAGGGTGCTTCTCTTTAAATTGAGCAGCAACAGTTATGGTCTTATCCATTTTATTGCTAAGAACCACCCCTACTCTTTCTTTTCTTAAATTTCTTGCTTCCATTTAAGCTATATCATTTATCGTTTAATTCTCTTTGGGTTAACACAGTCATCATACGCGCAATTGTTCTTCTCAATTGTTTAATTTGACCAGGGTTTTCCAAAGGAGAAATAGAATGATTTAAAATCAATTGTTCATAATTTGCTTTCTCAGCCTCTACTCTTTCTTGTAAGTCAGCAGTAGACAATTCCATTATTTCTGCAATCTTCATAACTTCGCTTTTAATTATTAAGCTTCATAATCTCTTCTAACCACAAATTTTGTGGTTACAGGAAGTTTCTGAGCGCCTAAACGCAAAGCCTCCTTGGCTACTTCAAAAGGCACACCACTAACTTCAATCAATATACGTCCTGGAGTAACTGGTGCAACGAATCCTTCGGGAGCACCCTTACCTTTACCCATACGTACTTCAGCAGGTTTAGAAGTAATTGGTTTATCTGGAAAAATACGTATCCAGATTTGTCCTTGTCTCTGCATATATCTTGTTACAGCAATACGCGCGGCTTCAATTTGGTTTCCTGTAATCCATTTGCTTTGTAAAGCTTTGATTGCAAAAGAACCAAACGCAATCTGATGCCCTCTTTGAGCATTTCCTTTCATGCGACCTTTTTGCTGTCTTCTGAATTTTGTCTTTTTTGGTTGTAACATCTTTTCCTAAA
>CAZGUI010000141.1:0-4482 GCA_964528875.1 uncultured Bacteroides sp.
TAGATAAGAAAAGATTTTATCCAAGTACTCGAAATTTTACTTTTGGAGTTGATATAACTTTTTAACCTTAATAAGAAATAAAAATGAGAAAACATATATTATTTTTTTCTATAACTTCTTTTGTTTTAGTGTTCTTTTCATCTTGTTTTGATTTAGATGAAATTGTTTATCATGATGAAGTACCAGATACTTTTATACAGGGAGAAGAGCAGTTGAAATCGGTGGTGACTTCTACTTATTCTTGGTTTCGGTTTGCAGCAACAGCACGAAAAGCTTATTCTGCACAAGAGTTACCAGCAGATCAAATTGTGGGTGTAGCTAAACAAAATGGATCGGGATCATATGATAACGGTAGGCAGGTTGATTTACATTGGCATACATATACCCCAGAAAACGAGTGCATAGAAGAAGCATGGGATGTATGGATTCAATTACTTGCGGGTGCTAATATGAACTTAGATATTATTAAGAATGTAAATTATAAACATATTGGATTAGATGATGATTTAAAAACTAGAAATATAGCAGAAACCATAATTCTGCGTGATATAGCTTTGTTCTATCTGATGGACCTATTTGGTAACGTTCCAGCACCAACTGTTTATGATGCTAATGAACTTCCAGTGCAAAAAACTCCTGCTGAAATATTTAAAATCATTGATGAGGATATAAACACAGTCTGTGCAGATTTACCACTTGGAGGAACAAGTGCTAGTTACGGTCGTGTTACACAAGGCGTTGCTAAGACTCTTCAGGCTGTTATGTATCTTAATGCAGAGAACTATGGAGTTGAACCTAAATGGAGGGAAACAAAGGAAATATGTAAAGATATAATTTCAGGTAAATATGGAAAGTATGAGTTAGGAAAAACATTCTATGAGGCTTTTGATTGGAATAATAAAACCAGTAAAGAGATTATATTATCAGCTCCAATGAATGAAGTGTTTACTGGAAGACCTGAAATATTTTATACCTGGAATCATAGAGGTTCAAGAGATTTTTGGGGATTAAATTATAGAGGAAATAATCAATTGGGAGTCTCTCCATCTTATAATCCGGAGGGAGAGCTTTATCAGTTCAGTCATAAGCTAGGAACTCCAATAGCAAATTATGATCCTAAGGATTTACGCATATCGAAACCGGCACATCCAGATGAGGAAAATGGTGGTGGTATGTTTCAATATGGAGAGTTAAAATCGTCTTTAGGTAAAGCTAAAGGAGAGAAAGAATATAAAGGAGAAACTATTGTTTTAGTTGATCAAGTAGCTCGGTTTAAATCTGGAAAACCAGCTTCTGAATTAGAATCAACAGTGATGCATGGGGAGGAAAACTCTTGTTATCGTTGGAGTAGATATAGAATTTACCCAGTGAGTGAAAGTGAGAAGTATTTTCAATATGATTATGTAGTATTTAGATATGCAGATATATATTACATGTTAGCAGAAAGTATGCTTCGTTTGGGTGAACCCGGTTATGCTAAATATGTGAATGAAGTAAAACAAAGGAATTTTTCACCTGGAGATTTTACTCCTTATACAGATGCTACATTAGACTTAGATGAGTTGTTGTGTGATAGAGGAAGAGAATTTATTGGTGAGGGTACGCGTCGAAGAGATCTAATTCGTTATGGGTATTTCAATTTGCCTTGGTGGGATAAACCTCAAACAGAGGAATATAAAAAGATTTTTCCTATTCCTCAAAGAGCATTAAGTGCAAATCCTAATTTGAAGCAGAATCCAGGATATGAAGATCATATAAAAGAGTAAATATAATTTAATTATGAAAAAGTTAAAAGTTTATGGAATAGCAGTTTTTTTATTATTCTGGATTCCAATATTAGGTCAGGCTCAAGTAGAGAAGTCCACTCTTAAAGCACTTAAAAAAGAGTTAACTAAAGATAGTTTTAGATTTATTTTATTAAATGATGCTGGACACAATGGTTATAAAGATCAAAAAGTGATAGCTGAAGTAATGGGGGTTATTGCTGATGAAGCAGATGTGGAAACTATATTTTCAGTAGGTGATCAACTTCATTTTAAAGGTGTTCAAAGTGTAAGTGATCCTTTTTGGATAACTAATTTTGAAGTTATTTATACACACCCTCAACTATTAAAGGCTGATTGGTATGCTGTTCCTGGGAATCATGAATATAGAGGAAATGTAGACGCATTTGTTAACTATAATGAAATTAGTTCAAGATGGAAAATGCCTTCTCGTTATTATGTTCTTGATTTTAAGTTAAAGAAAAACAATATTAAGCGTAAATTAAAGGTTTTAATGTTGGACACTACTCCTATGATGGATAGGTATAGGAAAGATAAATCAGATGATTCTGCACAGCAAGATTATCAGAAACAAATACAATGGGTTGACTCTGTTTTAACTAATGGAAAAGAAGACTGGAACTTAGTTTTTGGGCATCATCCTATTTATGCAAATACTTCTAAGAATCCAACGCAGCAGCAAGATATGCAAACTCGATTAAATCCTATTTTACAAAAGCACAATGTAGATGTATATATTTGTGGACATATTCATAATTTTCAACATATAGAAAAAGAAAATAGTTGTATAACTTATATTGTGAATACATCTGCAGGCAATAGTAGAAAAATAAAAAATTATGAGGGGGTGACTTATGGATATGAAGGCACAGGATTTTTATTGGGGGAGTTAACTCCTGATAAATTAATTATAAGATTGATTAATAATAAAGGAGAAACAGAATATACAATAACTAAGAAAAAATAATTTAGTATTTATATTCTTGAAAGTTTCTAAGGACATAGAAAACATACATTTGATTCATTTTTCAAATGAAATATAAAAACAAAAAGAAATGAAAAATAGATTTTTTTATGCACAATTAGCAATTATAGCTTGTGTTTTATCTTTAATAAGCTGTAAAGCTACAGGTACAGGTCAAGAAGTAAAAACAGTAGATCCAAAAGTAAAGAACATAATCTATATGATTGGTGATGGAATGGGGTTAACGCAGATTACAGCACTTGCTGAAAAGGACGATTTTAAACCTTTAAATCTTGAAAGAGCTGAATATATTGGTCTTGCCAAAACTTATTCAAAGTCGCATAAAGTAACAGATTCTGCAGCTTCAGGAACAGCTTTAGCAACAGGATCAAAAACATATAATGGTGCGATAGGTGTGGATATAGACAAAAAACCGTTGGAGAGCATCTTGAAGAAATCCGTAAAGAAAGGATTAAGAACGGGATTGATAGCAACGCATGCTATTGTTGATGCAACACCTGCTGCTTTTATAGCTAACGTAGAACATCGAGATATGAAATATGATATTGCTGCTGACTTTTTAAAAACTGATATAGACTTATTTATAGGAGGAGGTCGTGAATTTTTTAATCAACGAGAAGATGGTAGAGATTTGATGAATGAATTGTCTCAGAAAGGTTTTCATGTGGCTACTACTCTTGATGATGTTCTCAATTCTAAAAACACTAAGATAGCTGGACTTTTATCAGAGGGAGATATGCCTAGTATGTTGGAAGGGCGTGGTGATTATCTACCTCAAGTAACAGAAAAAGCTTTAAATGTGTTGAACGAGAATAATGATAAAGGATTCTTTATTATGGTGGAGGGCTCTATGATTGATAGAGGTGGTCATAAAAATAATTATGATATGGTAGTTACTGAGACAGAGGATTTTGATAATGCTATTCGTGTGGCTTTTGACTTTGCCGATAAAAACCCAGGTACATTAGTTGTTGTAACTGCTGATCATGAAACAGGGGGATTAACGCTTAAAAAGAGTAAAGAGAATATTAAACCTGAGTTTAGTACAGGAGGACATACTGCCACTTATGTTCCTATTTATGCTTATGGTACTGGAGCTAAGGAGTTTTCTACATTTATGGAAAATAAAGATATACCGATGATAATGAGTAAGCAATTATCTTTAAATTAAAATGAATAGAAAGTTTATATTACTTATTATTTTTGTAATAGTCGCTTTACATTCATTTGCAGGTGATAAGTTCTCCCCAGTGGATTATGTTAATCCTCTGGTGGGAAGCCTATCTAAAAAAGAGTTATCTACAGGAAATACTTATCCAGCAATAGCCCGTCCTTGGGGTATGAATTTTTGGACTCCGCAGACTGGAAAAATGGGTGATGGATGGACCTATACTTATACAGCGGATAAAGTTGTGGGATTTAAGCAAACTCACCAACCTAGTCCTTGGATTAGAGATTATGGTCAGTTTTCTTTAATGCCTATAACGAATAAGCTTGTATTTAAAGAAAAAGATAGAGCGAGTTGGTTTTCTCATAAAGCTGAAGTAGCAAAACCATATTATTATAGTGTTTATTTAGCAGATCATGATGTTTTAACTGAACTTACGGCAACTGAAAGAGCAGCATTATTTAGATTTACATTCCCCAAAACTGATTCTGCTTTTGTAGTTATTGATTCTTATGATGAAGGGTCATATATTAAAATAGATGCTG
>CAZGUI010000142.1:0-4478 GCA_964528875.1 uncultured Bacteroides sp.
ATTGCTCAAACTTAAATAAGCTGGATTACCGAAATATAGAGTTTTTTTGATCATAGACGTTAGGCTTAATATTCACCAACTTCAACAATTTTTCCAATATTGTTTATCCTTACTTTTATAATACCTTTGAGGCCATTAAGAGAAGTTATTCTTTTAAAAGTGAAACTTAGGTTATTTGTAACTGTTGTTTCGAGATGATGTCTGAAAGTATAATCTTTTGAACCTATTTTTTGAACCCTATAAAGATTCTTACTTATTATTTCATTATTGTCAGGATTTAAAAGGTCTATCTCATTGGGGTCAAAATCATCTGCAGGAAAAATAAACATTTCATTTTGCTTCATGGTAAACAGAAACCTCCAGCCCAGATGATTGTTATAAGATTTATCAATTACAGGCAACCCTTGATTAACTCTTTCAACTGCTTCATAAAAAGATATTACTGATTCTTGTAGATTTTCATCTTTGTCTTTGTATATTGCTACATGATGATTATTTCCTGTTTGTACAAAGTCTGAATAATTTTTTTCACCTTTGTTATTCAAAATATAATTCCCAAGATGGTCTTTTTTGAAATGGAGTGGGGTGGCTATTTTAACACCTGTTATGGTTGCATTTTTTATTGAAATACCCTTATCCTTATTCAACCAAATAGGATTTTCTTCAATGTTAGAGAAAGCTTCTTTAGGATTGCCATTAAACTCATTTAGCCTATCTTGTAAAGCATTTCTGACACCTTCATCAATAACTTTATCAAGCTTTAAATCAGGAGAAATGGGCTTACGAATAGTAAATATTTCTTCAAAACATCTTACTTCTTTTAGTGGCTCATTGTTTAATAATATAGGTTTGTTTTTATTCTTAGAATTAGAAAGATGCATAAGTACTGCTTCGCGTTCTTTTTTATCAATTATTAAATTAGCAGTCTCAATATTAAACTTGTTGTTGAGTTTAATGGGTCTACTCATGGGGCGCAATGACTTTCCGTAAACAGTTTCTTTGTGTAGTTGCCCTCGAGGTGTTGTTTGTAATGTCTTTTTGTATTGTTGTTTTCCGGAGACTTTGGTTTGGTTGATATTATTTGTTGTTACTTTATTTTTTGCTTTAAATGAAACAAGTATTGACTCAATTTCTTTTCTGGCTGCGTCTCGCATATTTGGAATTGGTTCCTTGAATTTTAGCTTGCCATTAATCCTCTCTGTGATTACATTTTCTATTGCATATATCACAGGATGCTTCTTGTTGTTTGTATCTCTACGTGCATTTAAGTTATTAATATACTGAATATGATTGTGAGTAGTAAAAGCAACTGCTAATGCGTCTATTGCATGATGACGGTGGTCATTACGTTTGGTCCAATCTTTTATAACTTCTACTTTTTTTATTTTCTCGGAGCCAATATCAAATCGTTCTTCAGCTTCAGTTAATCCTAATGCTCTGTATTTGGGCAGATTAAGCTCTTTCATTAGGTTTATCAATCCCCAATCTTCGCGCAAACGATCGGTAATGCTTCCGGTGGTTGGAACAACTGTTCTGAATACTTCCAAAAGCATTTCTCGTGCTTTTTTTGCAATGTATTGTGTGTCTCGCAGATCGCGTTCAATGAAGCCTTCAGGTATTTCTGTATAGGGCATAAGTAATTTGTTCCTTTTGGCTCGCGAAATGGATTTATTATTATACCAAACTTCAACTTTATTTTCGTATTCAGCTTTTTTTGAGTTATAATCCTGACAAATAAAATCGTATGCAGTGCGATTACTTTTGTTTTGATTTTCCACATGAAAAGCAAGTGTTTTGTTTGAATAGGAGTCATCAAACAGAAGTGCTTGTGGAATAATGTGTTCAATTTCAATATCCTTGGAGAATAATTTTTCTTTAGGAATATATAAATCAGTGAATATAGTTTTATGACCTCTTGAACTTAACTCATCCCATAATCTGAATCTGACTATGTCACTTTTTGTAGGGTTAGGAATTCCAAACTCTTTTATTATTAAGTTCTTTATATCTTCATTGCGCCTGGTTGCTTCGGCAATGTCTTTATTCATTTTCTCACGCTCATCTGCAGTTTTCTTAAGTTCGCGAGCTAACTCTATTCTAATTTCATCGGGTTTCCCAAATTCATCAATAACCTGATTTACTAGGTTTACCATTTGATTGAGAATTTTTTCAACTACCGGGTTCCTTAAACTGTTCTTTGGGAGTATTTCGAGCTTATCTTTTAAAATCTTGTTCTTTAAATCTTCTGCAGTTTCACTTTTAGAATGGTTATATCCTGCTAAATTACAAGCGCCTACTTCTTTTTTATTGTCACTACTTTTGGCATATGGATGACCAGCTTGCAAATAGGGGGTTATTTTACGCATTGCTCTGGTAGAAAGGTTACCATAATCTTGTTGCAGTGAAATGTTAGAAAGCATAGTTGTATACTCCGGCTTAAATCCATATTTTGCGTGAAGGGTTTTACGAAGTTTAGTGTCATTATTGCCATATAATAAACGATCTTCTGCACTTGCGTTACCTTCATCTTCTGCAGAATATAATAAATGCCATAATTGGTACGAGGGTTGTTTATCAAAATCTTCTATGTTTGAGTCAAATTTCAAAATTTCTTTATTGACTCCGATTTGTTTAAATATCGCTTCTAACTCTTCATTAATTTCTTTAGCTGATTTCTTATCCCAATCAAATCCATATCCTTCCGCTTCAGCTATTTTTTTGTAAACATCTAATAGGGCTTTATTCGTGGTGTTGCCTTCTATTTTTTCGAAATTACATTTCCAGTCTGATATTTTATTTATAAATATGTCTTTGGATATTACCTTTAAAATATCTTTAGGTGATAGGTTCCCCTTTAGATTGAGTTCGTTAAAGATTTCATTGCGTATTTCATCATCTAAATTATGTACTTCTATTACTTGATTTTCTTTTTCGTTTGTAAAGGTGAGGTTGTTTAGGTTTTGCCAAATTTTAAACTCTTGAAATACAGGTGAGGATTTTGGAGCTACCCTTTGGCCTATAGTTCTGTATTTTGTTTTTCCTGTTGTTTTATCAATATATATCTCTTTTTTACTTTCGAATTGACAAAAGCTGATTAGTCCTTTTTGAGATTTAAGTTTACGCTGATAGAATATTATTACATCTCTTATTTTTTCTTTTAGCTCTGGTGTTAAAATTTCAGGATAGTGTATTGCTTGAGTTTCCCATATTTGCTCATATTCATCTAAGTAATCTTGACGATAAAACACTTGATTTTTAAGTGAAGTGTGTGGGTTCTTTTTGACCTGATTATAAAGATATTCTCCAACCGTTATTTTGTTGAAGTAAAGTTTTTTGCTCCTGTCTGATATTGCTCCTAAATATCCACTGGAATTATTAAGTTCTGCATTAATATCCTGTAAAACAATTACTAACTTTTCAAGTTCCAATTTTTCAGTTAATGCTTGTTGTCTCCATTTGTATCTTTCAAGTCTTTGTTCATCTCTTTTACCTTCTTGTTTTAATCCATGTAAGTTCCAAGGTGCTTCTAATATTTTATAGGTTTGTCCTTTGGACTTATCTTCTATCGCATAGAAAAGGTCATTCGTAAGTTGAGCTGTGTAGAATTCGGCTTGTTTATTCCAAATCTTGCTTATTTCATTTCGTAAATCAGAGCGATAAAAGTCAGGTATGAATTTTCCACCTTCTTTTAGTGTTTGATATACGTATTGTCCGGGTGTAAGATTATTCTCATATAGAGTTTTTGCTATAGTCATGCTATCAATTGCAACGCCTTCATCGTCACTTTTTGATTTTCTGCTACTTTTATAACCTCTTTTTTTATTTATTGCAAGTAGTATTTTTGCCAAATCTTCCAAATTAACTTTATGGCGAGCTGCTTTAGCTCTTAGCATTAATGTTTGATGTGTAGAGTTTTTTCCTACTTCAGTTAAGATGGTTTCTTTGTTTATTACGTTATTTGATTTGAGTATTTCTATTAAATTTTCTCGTCTTTGTTTATATCGTTGGAGATTTCGACGTGCGCTTCTCTTTAGTGTTCTATCTGCATTAGTGGAGATAGGTTTCCCTTTTTCAAAATTTAATTGCTCATCAACAGTTAATGGATTTACTCTTACTCCTAACTTAATGATTTCAGATTTTTCTGTATCATTCTCAGCTTCTTTAACTAATGCCCAACCTATTGAATTTGTGCCAAGGTCTAAGCCTAATATTGTTTTGCTCATGATAGATGTATCTTTAAACAACAAATGTTAAAGTTCAAAGATATTAAATATTTAACTAAGAATGTTGATTAATGTAAAAAAAAATTTCATACATTTGCAATTGAAAGCAATTCACAATAAGGATTATTCCGTTGTGAAAACATTTAAAGCGGCCTTAGGGTCGCTTTTTTATGTATCTAAACCATATATCTTAAAAGGAATTAGTAAATTCTCCTCTCATTCAGTGCCCTTTGGTAAGCTCTGGCATTTCTTGCA
>CAZGUI010000143.1:0-4438 GCA_964528875.1 uncultured Bacteroides sp.
TTAAATGTATATACGAATGTTTAAAAGAGAAGTTGCGTAAATAAGACGTTAGCGGCAACCTTAAAAACAACGAAATTAGCGAAAAATAAAATGAGAATAAAAAAAATACGACTTAAAAACGGTTATAAAAGATTTCACGATTTAACAATTGATTTAGGTGAAGATCCTAAAAGAATAATAGCCTTAGTTGGACCAAATGGCTGTGGGAAAAGTAGTGTTCTAGATGGAATGCTATTTCATAACGATGCTTATAATAAGATTGGTAATAAAGATAGAAAAGACTATAATTATCATTCTATGACTCAAACTCCAAACTTTGACTATCAAAATATCATCATTAAGTTTGACGAAGGCGAGTTTTCCGAATTGAAACAGGCAAGACAGCAACAAGGAACTGAAAACACAATGTTTTCATTCCGTAGTCCATATAGGTACAATAGTAATCTTAAAGTATCAGAATCAAAAGCAACCCAAGAAATAAGGTTGAACTATTATGGTGCTGGTTCATCTACAGATCTAGATGACAAAATGGAAGAAAACTATAGAAGACTCAATATAAAATTTAATAGGTATTTAAAAGATAATTCTTCAACTGCTACATATGATTCAGCAAAGATAAAAATTATTGGAGACTTAAATTCCTCATTAAAAAATTGTTTAGATTTGGAGATTGTCAGTATTGGCGATATTGAAGATAATAAAGGAACTTTATTTTTCAAGAAAGATGACCATCCTAAAGAATTTGAATTTAACGTTCTCTCATCTGGAGAAAAGGAGATTGTTGACATTTTGCTTGATTTATACTTAAGACAAGATGATTACAATAATACAATATTTCTAATTGATGAACCTGAACTACATATAAATACTTCAATACAAAAAAAACTACTCCTTGAAATTGATAAATTAGTAGGAGTTAATTGCCAAATTTGGATAGCAACTCATAGTATTGGTTTTTTAAGAGCATTACAAGAAGACTTAAAGGATGAATGCCAAATAATTCAATTTCAAAAGGAAATTAATTGGGCATCCACTCAACAAACACTTATCCCGATAAGAAAATCACTCTCAAAATGGAAAGAAATTTTTGAGACTGCATTAGATGATTTAACTGGATTAGTAAGCCCTAGGAGAATTGTCTATTGTGAAGGTAAAGACCGACCTGGTGTTGATGGAATTGAAAAGGGTTTTGACGCAAAGATATTTAACAACATTTACGGTGAAAAATATCACGACACATTGTTTATTTCAAGTGGCGGAAATACAGAACTTGACCAAAGGAGTGAAATTGCCTTAGCGATATTAACCAAGGTTTTTTCAGATATTGAAATACTTGTTTTAAAAGATAGAGATGTTTCATCTGGCAAAAAAAATGATGAAAATGACAGACAAGTTTACCTGAAAACAAACCCAAATCGTTTTAGAATTATGAAAAGATGGGAAATTGAAAATTATCTTTTTGACAAAGAAGTACTAAAAGCCTTTTGTGAAGCAAATAAACTGACATTCGACGAGGTGGAATATGATAAATTTGTAACTAACATTGTAGATGACAATATTAAAGACGAAATAAGTAGAATCAGAAATTTTTGTGGCATAAATACAAGTATTAGTTCTGAAAATTTCAAGATTAATTTATCTGAATATATAACGGGAAATATGCTGGTTTACAAAGAATTAGAACAATGTATATTCCATAGGCAATAAGTCTATATAAAGAAAAGGCAACCGCTAATAAATAGGACTCTGAGCGGTCTGCAAGACCTAGCGATGAGTCCCGGTTGAACTACATCCCGGTCAAATTAAGATGAGCTATGTACTTATCGAGGTGTTTGCTTGTTTTTACGAAAGGTATTTATTATGGTTTTTTGAGGAGAAGATGTGTTTAATCTTATTTGGATATAGTGGCTATTATAAAAGTGTGTGTTTTTGTACAAAACCTTCAGTTTAAGGCATACGGTTATAGTCTTCAGATAAATGAAGTTATTTAAGATGTTGTATGTTATTGCAATAGTGCCAAAAATAGAGACGGTAAATGTTGGCTTGGAGATCTGATTCGAGGAATTGTTTTTACAATCTGCATGGTACCTTTATTACAAACCCGACATTTATGAACATCAATGCCGATAAGCCTTTTTATTAGCTGTTGAGCTGTTTCTTTCTCCTTAGAGTTCTCTGTCTCAAGAATATCAGATCTTTCTTCGGGCACAAACTGTAGCTCCAGATGACGTTTAGTAGTGGCATTGTAAATACCAAACCTGCGTATTTTTACAAAACGCTTTGGAAGCACATGCAAGCAGAAACGTCTGAGAAATTCCACCCCGCTCAGTGTCACCGGTTTTTGTTGCGCTTTATCTCTATAGTCTTTGGCAACAAATGTTACATGAGTGTCGGTAATGTTCAATATCCGTTGATTGGAGATGGCTACCCTGTGAGTATACTGTCCCAGATATTTGATTACATGTTCTGACTTTGCCATAGATGCCTCACTAAATACTACCCATGGTTTTTGATATGCTTGCTGTATGTAAACATCAAAATTATCAAGCATGTTGCACTTACGCAGTTTTCGTTTCAGGCTGTCAAGAAACTTTCCCCGAAAGGTTTGACTGAGTTGATGAACCGAGTACAAATAATTTTCATAAGTGCCTATACTTTTCCAAGTACCGTTAATGGCATATCCCGCTGCAGGAACAATACAATGTATGTGAGGATGCAGCGTAAGATTTTGCCCCCACGTATGCAATACTGCTACAGCTCCTGATTCTACCCCAAAATGCGTATATCCAAAGCTGTGCAAAGTTTTCCATACAGCATCAAACAGCACATTATAAAACATTTTGTTGTCCCATAAGCATATATTATTCAGACAATGGGGCACAGTGAATATAATGTGATAATGCTTCACGGGCAGCGTTGATTCTATCAGTTTCTCAACCCACGCAGCCTGTTTTGCCGACAAGCACTTGGGACAATGCCGATTGCCACAGCTGTTATAGCTATATCGGATCGCTCCACAACAATCACAAACCTCTTCGTGTCCGCCCAAAGAAGCAGTGCGACATTGCACTATGTTGAACAATGCTTTTGTCTGTTGCGGAGATAGCTTGTCCTGTATGCTTAATTGTTTTCCAAACTGCCGGATCACATCAGCCAACTCAAACTTACTTTTCACAACTGCTTGTATAAAGTATCAAGCGGACTGTGCGATTTTACAAGTTCACACTGTGCTACATGTAAATAAATCATGGTAGTTGCAATTTCTGCATGACCAAGCAATTCTTTTAAGGTAACAATGTTCACACCCTCTTCAAGTAAATGGGTAGCATAAGTATGGCGTAGGGAGTGAAGATTTACCTTTTTTGTAATAGATGTTTTCTTTAGATTTTCGCGCATCACCCACGATAATCCTCGCACACTATATTTACCGCTGACTTCTTTTCCGTTAAAGAGCCAGATGTAAGGATTTTCAGCAGCGAGGTATTTTTTTAGACCGATGGCCATGGTTGGCGAAAGCGGAACGATACGATCCTTTTTGTATTTAGTCTGTCTAATATGGATAGTCATTCGGTGAAAATCAACATCGGCAATTTTAAGATTGATCACCTCTTGTCCGCGTAAACCTGCAGAATAGATAAGCGTAAGCACTATTCTTTGTTTGAGTAATTTGGGTGCTGCAAAGAGTTCTTTTAGTTCCTGACGGTTGAGAATAACCGGTAGTTTAGTGTCCCTTTTGAGTGATGGTAGAGCAATGGCTTTTCTGTTCATTCCCAGTAGACGATAATAATATCGCAGACCGTAGACCATGTGCTTGAAACTACTGCGTGAGGGTGATTTAGGGTCGCGCGCCAAAGCCACTAAATACTCATTGACCTCATCTTCGCTCACTTTTTCAGGCAGTCTCTCGAAATGAATCACAAACAATGCAATTCGTCGGATGTAATTCTCTAAGGTACTCTGACTTTGTCCGCGCAAAGTCACTTGCTCTGAAAGTTGCTTGTAAACTCGCTTAAATTCAGGCACTAAAATAGTAGCCCGTTCAACAATGGTGAAAGAGTTCTTTTTTCGCATAATAATTAGTTTTAAAATGAATAATCCTTTATTATACGAAAAAGCGGGAAATATCTTATCTTTGTTCTATGTTAGAAAGCTATCCCGGAGGGATTTAGTTCAACAATGTATATAAAAAATAGGCGAATTGGCACTAAACTCAAGGCTTTTAGCTCGTATCAAACTTTGTGCTTATCCGAAAATTTAGTGCTTCGTAATCGCCTACTTTTCATATACTAAAAGTTGTGCATCATTCTATGACGACCGTTCAAAATCAAACATACGAGCATTTTTTGACGAAATATGAAAGCTAAAATTTACCGGGGGACAAATGAAATTGGCGGAACTTGCGTAGAGCTGTCAGCAGACAATGGGAAAGTTCTTTGGG
>CAZGUI010000144.1:0-4395 GCA_964528875.1 uncultured Bacteroides sp.
TTGAGAAAACTCGACCTTACTTTTTTAGAAAAAAACATTTATCGGACAACAAAGGTTGGGTTCTGTTCATTCGATAAACTATAGTTTCATTCTTTGCATCAAATTTATTTTATAACTTTTGTTTGAGTAAAACTTTTATTTGAATATTTAATAGGATTAGTTCCTATAATAACAAAATTATCTCCTTGCTCTAATTCATATGTGCTATTGTATTGTACATATTCTTTTGCTGATAGTCGTTGATTTATATTTCTTGTACTTATTGAGGGAGATACTAAAATATGTGTGTCATATCCTGCATTCTGTATTATTATAGCATCTTTAAAACCTCGAGTACAAACTGTATCTACTACATCTGTTCAGTAGTCGTTTAGTTGAATATCATCAAAGTAGCTAATACAATATTTTTTCTCTTTTTCTCCTATAATGCTTCCTCTTTTGTATCTCCTGTACGACCTTTTAAATATAATTTTTTTTTCGTTCAACCCTTACAATCAACATCAAGCCTTACGGTTTTATTCGCTTCGCTAAAAAATCTCCACCCTACAGGTAGTATTTCTTTTAGGGGTATCGAGGGTATCGGAACAGAGTTATTCAATCAATTTTGTGCAAAGTTCCAACGCGAAAGTGAAACGCAAAATCAAAAAGTGTTAAATCTCCACTCCTGCGGGGTAGTATTTGAACACTTTCTAATATTGCTAATTCACTTCTCCCTTTGATTGTGAAAAGCAAAAATTAATTGTTTAACATTAACTTGATAAATTATGAAAAAGCAAAACAAAATGTCTAATACTAAAAATATATATATGTATAATAATTGCATAATTCGCGAAAAGTATGTGCATTTATATGTACAAACAACAACAATAATTATGATGAAAATAGTAACAACAAGAGATATTGCAAGGAAAACCAAGCAAGTTTTTGAACTAGCTGAAAAATAGCAAGTATCTGTAAAAAGAGGAGATAAATATGTAATATTAATGATTTCGGATAGTCCAAATACTCAATATTTTTCTAAAGAATATATGAGTGATTGGATGAATATTCCCGAGCAATATAGATGCAACCCTTTTGATTTTTCTCCAACAGGAGATTTGTTTTTTGCTGATAAACGAAATGTTGAGAAAATATTAGAATCTAAAAAAGGAAATAGTTATAGATTAAATATAGAAGATGAAAAAAAACTTTTTGAATTATAACTTTTATGGAAACAGAAGAAAAATACGAATTAATTTACAAAGAACAATTTGTTAAAGATATAAAGGAGTTAAAGCAAGGAGGGCAGAGAGGAACTTTGAAGAAAATAGAAAAATTAATTTGTTTTGTCTGGTTGGGACTATTTAATATAAACATAAAGGGTTGAACATTCATTTTTGTTCAACCCTTTATGTTTTGATGAAGAAGTCAATCTATCGATTCAATTCCTTCAATAAATAAATCATTGTTGGAAAGTGATCACTATAGCCATTAATAAACGTATTTCCTGAGAAAGTTCGTAAGGGATAACCTTTTTTCTTACCCTCTTTTTGTAGTAGGAAATCACGATTAAATACTTCCGCTTTCCAGAACTTTAAATTACTATAATCTTTTCCCAATAAAGCATGAGAAACTATAATCTGATCAAATAAGTTCCACTTATCTTGGTAGGCCAAAGAGCCAATTCCTTTATCGTGTAGTTGCCACATCGTATTAAACCAACCTTGAGGCTCTACATCTTTCTGTTTACGCTTTGCATTTAGAATAACACGTGTACTTCTATCTGCAGGATCATCATTTAAGTCGCCCATCAGAACAATTTTAGCTGCCGGGTCAATCTGATACAAGGAGTCGGCAATATGATTTGCCAAACTGGCTGCTACTTCACGATTGTCAGAACCTTTGCCTCCATAACGAGAAGGCCAGTGACACACAATGATGTGAATAGGTTCACCAGCCAAAATACCACTAACCACTAACTGGTCACGTGTTCTCATATTTGGTTTATCTGGGTGGCGATATACGTGACTGTTTGTGTTGGTTAATTGAAATAAACTGGGGTTGTAAATTAACCCTACATCAATACCTCTCCAGTCGGGAGAATCATAATGTACTACCTGATAATTTCGGTTAGCTATTTGTTTGTTCTTAACCAAGTCCTCCATCACCACACGGTTTTCTATCTCCGAAAGCCCAATAACAGCAGCCCCAACAGGAGTAACCTCTTTTCCTAATTTCTCTATGACATAAGCAATATTGTCTTGTTTCTTTTGATACTTCTCAGGTGTCCAAGCATAGGAACCTCCCGGAGTATATTCATCATCTCCCGGATTATCCGGGTCATCCTCTGTATCAAATAAGTTCTCCACATTATAGAAAGCAACACAATAAGCTCCATATTGTTTTTGTGCTTGAATAGCCCCTCCTACAAGGAATAAGGCAATCAAGATTGGTACAATTCTTTTCATACTCATTCAGGTTTTCTGAAAAGTTAATATAGTGAGTAGAAAACTACTCACTATATTAACTTTTCACATTATTTCTTTTCAGCAATTCTAATGTCGTCTAAACGAATGCCTGCTTTGTTCTTTTCTCCTTCAACGGAGAACTCTAGTTGCAAACTCTTTGTAGCCGGAATGTTTTCTAGAGTAAAATCACTAAAGGCATTTGCGTCTAAAGCAGGTGTACTAGGTAAATCCTTAACCTCACCATTAATAGTGACCTTAATGGCACTTAAATCTTGTTCTCCATTTGCAGCTAACTTAAAGGTTAATATCATATTTTTTCCTGCTGAAGTATCTACATTCTTTATTTTGAAGGAGTTGGTGTGAGTTGCACCAAACCAAATGTGTCCATCAATTTTGCTGGTATTTCTTAACATGCCACTCTGGTAACTCACTTCATATTCAATGGGAGCTTTTGCTCCATCTGCATACTGCTTGTATTCAGCTGCAAAGTCTTTTATTTGTGTAGATGGATTACTTGGAGCTAATTTAGTAAATCCTTCGTAGAATAAATCTGCTCCTGGTGTTGGATCTGGGTCTGGATCAGGATCTACTGTACCACCTCCCGGTTTCTCTGGGGTAATAATAATAGATTCATCTTTCTTTTGAATAACAATGTCATCCAAACGCATTCCTTTGTCATTGGCTGTTGTAGATTTAAACTCAATGGTTAAGTTTTCCTTAGCCGGTATATCTTTCAGTGATATTGTTTTGAAGTTATTATTGTCTCCTGCTTCTTTTGAAACCGGAATACTCTCTATTTGTCTCTCTATTCCATCCACAACAATCGTAATTACATTCAGGTCAGTAGAAGCACCGTCGTCGTATAGATTAGCTGCAAGTTTGTAAGAAAGAACAAGATCTTGTCCTCCTGCAGTATTTATTCCTTCAATTTTTAAGGAAGCTGTACTATTGGCAGGTAACCAAACGTGGTTGTTACCTCCTAATACACGTACGTCTGCTCTACCTGATTCGTCACTGTAAGTCACGTTTTTAACATCATACCCTTTATATTCAGCAATCTTAGGTCTAGCTCCTGCATCCTCTGTACCAAAAGTCTCTTTGTAAAATGCATCAGTCGGTTCGGGTTCAGGTGTGGGTGTGTCTCCTCCAAAATTAATGATGTCAGTTTCATATTCACGGATAGCAAGCTGCCAGTTTCCATTGAAGCGTCCTAATACACCTTGCACATCTCCATATCCTTCCGGAAGGGTTTTGTTCGCAAAGTTTGCATAGCTACTGGTGCGAACCATAATGCTGTTTCCTTTAGCATCTTTAATGTACTCTTCACCATAATTTTCTTCGGGAGCAAAGGTTTTCTTTCCTCCATTTTGGAAATAGACTCCATTGATACGCACAAAGGAATTTACATCACTATCCGTTAGTTTATCCATTGTTTTAACAATAGGTTCCACTTTGTGTGTAGGCCAACCATTGGGGAAAAGATGATTTTCAATAGCTATTGCCCAAGGAATTCGGTTGGCTTGTGTACCCTTGTAGGCAATTTGAAGCTCACCTCCATAAGTAACTATGAAAAGACCGTGTAGCTCAATAAAAACCTCTTGTCCTACTCCAAACATTGTGTACATGGAGTTTTGGTCTAAACCTAGATTGATGCCTCCGGTTTCATCGGCTACATAAATCTGCTTGAAGATGTTTCCTGACTTATCATTAGCTGTAACTTTTACTTGTAGCACATAATCAAACTCAATTTCTTGAACATCGGCTACATTCGCATATTTCTCTTTCAGTTGTGCTACGGTAATATTCGCTTTGCCCTCGTACTTGGGTTCATTTAAAGGAGGTGCCTCAAAACTACGGGTACAAGAGAGAAAAGCCAACGAAGCAATGAGTAGTATTACTATTTTATTTAATGTTTTCATATAGCGTATATCTTTTGATTTTTTCATTT
>CAZGUI010000145.1:0-4311 GCA_964528875.1 uncultured Bacteroides sp.
AAAAAGTAGAAGGTGCTTCTACATCCACATTTGTTAGTCTAGGTGGTGATTATGGTAAAGACAGCTGGAGTGTTTATTATCGAGGAATTAAAATGAAAAATGCTTCCTCTTCTTCCTTTGAATATTTAGGTAGAGGATACGCCAAAGATGCCTGGAATTCATACTACAGAGGACAAAAAACGAATCATTCATCTCCTGTTTCACCTCCCTCAGAACCTATTAGTGATGACTATATTAAAGATAACTGGAATGTTTATTATAGAGGCAAAAAAGTAGAAGGTGCTTCTACATCTTCATTTATTAGTTTAGGTGGTGGTTACGGCAAAGACAGTTGGAGTGTTTATTATCGAGGAATAAAAATGGCAGATGCTTCCTCGTCTTCCTTTGAATATTTAGGTAAAGGATATGGCAAAGATATGTGGAATATGTACTATAAAGGAAGAAAAGTTGAAGAGTAGGTTTGAAGCCGTAGAACCGTGGTGGAAATCGGTCCTAGACCGAGCACCCTTCAGTCCTAGACCGAGGGGCCTTCGGTCTAGGACCGACTGCCTTCCGGTCTAAGGCATAATTTTAGGGCTCTATAATTTCTTGTTTTTTGGAATCGGAATAGCATCATATTTAAACTAAAAAAGAGAGTAAAAACTATTTGCTCTCTTTTTTGTTTTTAATTAGATTACAAAACTTACTATCAAAAAAGTGATTTATAATTCCTATATGTAAAACCAGTCTTGTGGTTAAGTTCATCATAGAAAAAAAGGTTCTCAAGAACATAAATGAATTTAAATTAAACTAAGAAAACAGTATAAGGAGTAAAACAATCACTATTTTTGAACAATTTTAATATAAAACCTATACATCATTAAAGAATGAAACCCTATTTACCACAGATCATTGCATCTCTTATTGTGCTAGTACTTTTGCCTGTATCTAGATTGATTTCATCAAAAATTATAATGAAGTCGGGAATTCTTTTACAAATTCCTGAAACAAGAGCTATGCGTGTACGACAAGTTGTGAATATTCTATTAAATATCTCGTGCATTATAATTTTAGCAATTATTTGGGGAGTTAAAAGAGAAAATATATTGCTAGGCATATCTTCCGTTTTTGCGGTAATTGGAGTGGCCTTCTTTGCTCAATGGTCTCTATTAAGTAATATAACAGCAGGAGTTATTATGTTTTTTTCGGCTCCCTTCCGAGTGGGAGACAATATTCACATTTTTGACAAGGATATACCGGTTAGTGCAAAGATAGAGAGCATACAAACTTTTTATACGCACATCAGAACAGAAGAAGGTGAATTAATAGTAATTCCCAACAATCTCTTTTTACAGAAAGTTGTTTCTGTTCAAAAAACAAAATAATTTGAAAGTATACCTGTGGAATAATGAGGAGATTAAACCGAACGTAATAAGACCTCTATTTCTTATTTTTGTTCCATACGTGCAATTTATGTAATTACTATTACTAATTTTGCCTTGTAATTTTCAGATCAGCAAAATAATTATATAATGGATATATTTTCATCTAAATTCATAATAAGTAATACGAGTGTTTCCAAATGTCCTAAGGGAGACTTACCTGAATATGCATTCATTGGAAGATCCAATGTAGGGAAGTCGAGTTTAATTAATCGTTTAACCCGGCGTAAAGATTTAGCTATGACCTCATCAAAGCCTGGAAAGACTATGCTTATCAACCATTTTCTAATTAATGAAAATTGGTATTTGGTGGATTTACCCGGTTACGGATATGCTAAACGGAATAAAAAAGGACAAAGTCAGATAGAGAAAATCATTAATCAATACATTTTAGACCGAGAACAACTGACCAATCTGTTTTTATTAATTGATAGTCGTTTAGAACCTCAAAAAATAGATATTGAATTTGTAAAATGGCTTGGAGAAAATGAAATCCCATTCTCTATTGTTTTTACTAAAATAGATAAATCGAAAAAAAGTCAGCAACAAAAGAACATTCATCTTTGGACAGAAACATTGAAGCAATATTGGGAGGAGTTACCTCCATACTTTGTTACCTCATCGGTTACCGGTGAAGGAAGAGATGAGG
The DNA here is from genome assembly GCA_964528875.1 of uncultured Bacteroides sp. GTDB lineage: Bacteria > Bacteroidota > Bacteroidia > Bacteroidales > Bacteroidaceae > Bacteroides_E. The sequence goes on from CAZGUI010000145.1 coordinate 2,071, forward strand.
TTTTAAATTATATAGATCAAATTAATAATCAAATCACTCAAAATAAATAGATACAATGAAAAGAAACAGTATATTAATCACATTTTTATTTGTTTGTGTTTTAGGAGCTAATGCCCAATCGTGGCTAGATATATTTTCTTCAGATAAAATAAATAAAGCAACAAAAGTTATATCAGATGTAACGGGAGTATCTACCTCTAGAGATCTAAAAGGTTCTTGGAGGTACGAAGGAGCAGCAATTCAATTAAAATCGGATGATGCCTTAAAACAAATTGGAGGGGCTTTAGCTACTTCTACTTTAGAAGGTAAATTGAATGAACGCCTCAAATCGTTGGGTATTAATCCCGGAGAATTGACTTTTACTTTCCATACCGATAGTACATTCACCTCTACGTTACAAGGAAAGAAATTAAATGGAACATACACTTATTATCCGGAGAAGCAACAAATAAGTTTTAAATATGCACAGTTAATTAATATGGATGCAAAAGTGAACCAGTCTTCTCAGTATGTGTCCATTCTTTATGATGCTGATAAAGTGTTGGCTTTATTAACTACTCTTAGTGGCATGACAAACAATCAAAGTTTACAAGCTATAGGCAGTCTATTAAATAGTTATGATGGTATGCTGATGGGCCTCAAGCTAAAGAAGGTAGGTTCGGCCAAATAAAAATTAAGAGTATTTTGCACTAACAAATAAACATTTTCATTAGAAAGTGGTATATTTGTATTGAATTACAACCAAGAAAAGGGTATAATTATGAAAAAATATGTAATGTTATCATTAATGTTCGTAATGAGTATAGGGTTTGTTATGGCTCAAAAACAAGCAGATATAAAGCTTGACAAAATGACTCATAACTTTGGAGAGTTCTCCGCTGATAACCCTGTAGTTACTGCGGTATTTACATTTACAAACGTAGGAGATGCTCCTCTTGTAATTCACAGAGCAATAGGTTCTTGTGGATGTACAGTACCTGAGTATACTCAAGAACCCATACTTCCGGGAAAAACAGGAACATTAAAAGTTACCTACAATGGAAAAGGGCGTTATCCCGGACATTTTAAGAAGTCAATCACTCTGCGTACCAATGGAAAAACAGAGATGGTGAGACTATTTGTTGAAGGAACAATGACACCATCAAAAGAAGGTTAAGAAACAATGAACTTATACTTGAAGGAGAATCACTTTTGATTCTCCTTTTTTTTTGTTTTCTTTGATGAACTTTTTCAGAACAAATTCAATCGATAAAAATAAAAGCATAAACAACAAAAAATGGAACAGAATAAGAATGAACCCTTAAGTTTACCCGAGAACGCCTTTCGAGAATTAAAAAAAGATGAAATTTATACACCCTTAATGAGTCCGGATAAGAATTACCCGGAGATAAATTTTTGGTCTGTATCTTGGGGTATTCTTATGGCTATCCTTTTTTCTGCTGCTGCAGCCTACTTAGGTCTTAAAGTGGGACAGGTTTTTGAAGCGGCCATTCCTATTGCTATTATTGCTGTTGGTGTATCTTCTGCAGCCAAACGTAAATTTGCTTTGGGCGAAAACGTAATTATCCAGTCCATTGGAGCCAGTTCCGGAGTTATTGTAGCCGGTGCCATATTTACCTTACCCGCTCTTTATATATTGCAGGAAAAATACCCTGAAATATCAATTGATTTCTTTCAAGTATTTATCAGTTCCTTGTTAGGAGGTTTCTTAGGGATTCTCTTTCTAATTCCTTTTAGAAAGTATTTTGTACAAGAGATGCATGGTAAATATCCTTTCCCTGAAGCTACAGCGACTACACAAGTATTGGTTTCCGGTGCAAAAGGAGGAAGTCAAGCTAAACCTCTATTGATAGCCGGATTAGTTGGAGGTCTTTATGATTTCATTGTAGCCACTTTTGGTTGGTGGAATGAAGTGTTTACTACCAGAGTTTGTACGTTAGGTGCAACTTTGGCGGATAAAGCAAAACTTGTATTTAAAGTAAATACAGGAGCAGCAGTACTAGGTTTAGGTTATATCATAGGGTTAAAATATGCCTTTATTATCTGTTTAGGATCTTTAGCTGTTTGGTGGATTATTATTCCCGGAATCTTTGTGTTTTGGGGAGATGTTGTTCTTAATTTATGGAATCCGGATATCGTAGCTACAGTATCAAGTATGTCCCCTGAGGAGATATTTAATCATTACGCTAAGAGTATTGGTATCGGAGGTATAGCAATGGCAGGAATTATTGGAATAATCAA
>CAZGUI010000146.1:0-4214 GCA_964528875.1 uncultured Bacteroides sp.
TTAGAAAGATTTGATGATCCATTAATCTGTTCTAATTTCTGTAAAGCAGTTACTCTAAAAGATGAATCATATTTATACAATTTCGTTTATCAATGGAATAGACTATATGATGCAGGGGTTTTATTTGGTTGGGAAGGAAAAACAAGTGGAATTAAAAACTTCCTTTTTGAGAGCTTTGTAACTAATCATCATGAGGTGTTTCCTGAAAAAGAGATAGTTGAAAAGTTTTATGATATTATAAAACCAATTCAAATTAAAAAGCAAAAGGGTTTAAAAGAAAACCAACACCTTGCAGAACTTCGCGACTGGCTACTGCCGATGTTGATGAATGGGCAAGTGAAGGTGAAGGATGCAAAGGTGGTTGAAGAAGAGTTGGGGGAGGCATTGGGGGTTGTGGCTGAGGGGCAGGGGGAGTATTGTGAAAGGATATAAACTTTATATCAAGTGCACAGGTAGCTATTATTGTGAATAAGGTCTCCCTTTTTTTCTCATGAAAAGCATAATATAAATGATAACATGCATAAATTTGAAGACTTAGTATATAGAAGCACAGCATTTACATTAAATGCACTTGAACAGGTGAATTCTAAAGTAATAGAATCACTAAATACCAGTGCATCGACTATTGCTATTAAGAACCTTCAGATGATTCAATTACAAAAAGTAATTTTAGCTGTTGGGATGTTTTCAATATTCGATGCAATATTGCAAGGAAATCTTTCTTGTAGTAATGGATTCAAAGAGGCAAAGAAAGTACTTGTAGATAGAGGAGAGGTTGATTTATGTAATCGTTTCGATATTTTTATTTGTGCTATCAATGTACTTAAACATGGACGAGGTAGGAGCTATGATGCTTTAATTTCGATCTCTAAATCACTACCTTTTAAAATAAAACAGCCTGGCGAAAGTTTCTTTAACGAGGGGGATGTTTCAGAAGCTTCTACACTAATAGAGGTAGATGATAAATTTGTTTTAAACTGTGCGGAATTAATTGAGCAGGTTTTAGAATGTGTGAGAAATGAATATTAATAAAAAAATAAAAATATGAAATGTCCGCATTGTTTAGTTGAATTCCATGATGATGCAAAAGATATCTATTTAGGAAGAGATGTCGATGGAGATTGGGTTATTAGAAAAGCAATATGTGCATCACCAGATTGCAAACGTGATATTTACTATTTGATTAATGGAGAATGTCAAAGATATCAAAGTGGCGGTTTTCAGTTAGACAGAATTGATAAAACTATTTTGATAAGACCTAAGGCAGGAAACAGAAATCCATTGCCACCTGAAGTTCCTGTGTTGTACATTGAAGATTATAATGAAGCTGTACTTGTTCACCAAGATAGCCCTAAGGCAAGCGCAGCTTTAAGTCGTAGATGTTTGCAATTATTATTAAGAGAAGCAGGAGGAGTAAAACCTGCGAGTCTAGCTAAAGAAATTCAAGAGGTTATTGACAGTAATCAACTTCCCTCACATCTATCACATAGTATAGATGCAATAAGAAATATTGGAAACTTTGCAGCTCATCCATCTAAGAGTAAATCAACTGGAGAGATAGTTCCTGTTGAGCCTGGAGAAGCTGAATGGATTTTAGATGTTCTTGAGATGCTTTTCGATTTCTATTTTGTGCAACCAGAGAAAACAAGGTTAAAGAGAGAAGCATTGAATAAAAAACTGAGTGATTTGGGGAAACCTGAGATGAAATAAGTAAATTAAGTCTGTAAAATAAGAGAGTATGCTTTCTTACGGGCATAAGTTCCCTATTTAGTATTAATTACGATTTCTATAAGGCAGGCGAGCTATAAACCTGAGCGAGCAGATCAAACTTTTCACGTCATTTATTGAAAATATTCTTAGACAATGTTGAAAACAAATTAAATGCTATAAAATAAAGATTAAAAGATGGTTAATTGGAATATTGAACAAGTAGAAACGGATTTAGAACAAGCGTTTCAAGAAAACTCTGAAATCAAACTATTGAAAATTTTAAAAAACAATTCTTTTTTATTCTACGAATTATATAGTCGTAAATATGCTATTCAGCCAGCTTTTCATGAAGTGTCATTTGGTGATACTTATCGGTGTGACTTTGCTTGGCTTAATGATAACTCCGATGGGCCAGAGTGGGTTTTAGTGGAAATAGAAAAGCCTAGAATGGATCTATTTATAAAATCAAATGATCCATCAGCAAAATTTAATCAAGCAATTGAACAAGTTAAAAGATGGCAGAGATACTTTTCAGAGAATCCATTAGAAAAAAATAGAGTATTCGGAGCAGTAGCGAGATTTAGATACATATTAGTGGCAGGAAATGGAACGGATTGGGAAACTGAACATGCAATGAAATGGAGAAAACACCATAATTCTACATCCGATATTGAAATAAGAAGTTCTGATGTTTTTACACGAGCACTAAAGGTATTAAAGCAAAAGCCTGACGAATTATGGAGTTTCGAAGAGAATCCAAAAACCAAATCACACACTGAACTGCAAAATTATTGGATGGATTATCGTTATATGGATACAATGAGAAGAATATTTAGGAGTTAGAATATAATCAAGCTTTTTTTCTACTACCAACGCAGATTTTTAATCGGTCTTCTTCAAGAAATTAATAAACATATTTCATTGTTGTGTGCTGTGTAGCAGAAAGAGTTTAAAGAAAAGAATTAAGAATTAAAAAGGAACTGTTTAGCTAAAGTGATACACGAGTAAAACCTGCACGAGCGAGATTTAATTTTAAGCTGATGACACTATTAATTTTAAAAACAAATAAATGATAACATACTACGAGCTATTGGACCATCTCAATAAAGATAATACTGATAATCATTTACTTTTAGCTAATGGATTTAATAGTTCATTAGGTGTGTACACAAGATATGAAGATATCTTTGATAAAATGAGAAAAAAGTATAATGGATACGATGAATTGGATATCAATAATAACTATGACATTGAACATATTATAGGTGAACTAAAGAACCAAACTCCCGAAGACAGTGTTCATAAAAAATTTTTGGACAGCTTCATAAATAACAAAGTTAAATCTGACTTCATGAAATCAGCTTATGAAATTGCAAAAGAAGGTGTCAAAGAAATATACAATGACAAAAACCATGGCGTTGGTATTCTATTTAAAAATTTCACAAACTTTTTCACTCTTAATTATGACCCTTTTTTATACCTGTTGCTTATGAAGTATAAAAAAGCAAATTCTGATACCTTAATTAGTTTTCAAAATACACTTGATTTTAAAGAAAGTGATGCTAACAACATAAATAATGATGATTATGAAGAAATCAAAAATATATACTATACTTACACAAAAGAGTTAGTGGATGAAAAGGGAATTAAAATTATTGATGAGCCTTTTTCAAAATTAAATAAAACAGATTTTGAAAAACAATTAAGGGAAATCTTAAAGTCTAAGAATAAATTATTTAATAAGGAACTCATAGCACTACTTTATGAAGAACTGAAAGAAAATGAAATCGCACTTAATATAAATGATGGTTTTGTGGACGAGTTGTTTAACATTAAACCCGAGATAGATCCTTATATCCAAAATGTGTTTTTCTTACACGGTTCATTTCATTTATACAGAAAAGGAAAGGCTATTTATAAAATCACTAAAACCCAGGATAAAGCACTTTATGACAGATTAGATGAAATCTTGGGAGAAGAAAATAAAGAGATCATTACTGTATTTACAAATGAGAATAAAGTTTCTGAGATAGAAAATAATGACTACTTAATAAAATGTATTGACAAATTAAAGACACTGTCTGGATCACTGGTTATTATTGGTAGCTCATTAGATGAGAATGATAATCACATTTTTGATGCAATAAAAGAAAGTCCGATAAAAAATATATTTTATGCTTCAAATGATAAAGAAAAAACTCAACATTACAGTCGATTAACAGAGCTTTTCCCAAATAAGGAAATTACTCTATATGATCGTGATACAGTAACTTATGAAAAATCAGAAGTGTAAATATGTGCTGATTAAAAGTCATAGACAACAGATTTAAAAATCTGCTCCAATGAAATAGAGAGAAATCGCAACCAGTCCTCAATAAAATTTCTGAACCATGATTAAAACATTGGATGATGCCCATGATAAGTAGTGTAGTTGGACATAATCAAGTAATCAAGGGAATCATGCGCATCAAGGTTCAGACGTTTGAAGGAAATTTCTGAACCAT